>JAUIKX010000127.1 GCA_030430515.1 Gammaproteobacteria bacterium
CGATATCTCGCGGCACGGCGATATCGACCATGAACATGGGCTTGCGTTTGCGCTGGCGGATGGCAGCTTCCACGGCGCCCTTGCCGATGACGGGCAGCGAGCTGCCGGTGGAGCTGATCACGATATCGTAGTTGGCCAGTTGCGCGGGCACATCGGTGAGCTGCATGGCCGAGGCGTGGTGCTTCGATGCCAGTTGCCGGGCGTTGGATAGCGTGCGGTTGGCAATGGTCAGGGATCCGATGCCCTGTTTGCTGAGGTGTTCCGCAACGAGACCGATCGTGTCGCCTGCGCCTAGCAGCAGCGCTTTCTTGGTATCAAGCGAGGAAAAAATCTGCTTGGCCAGCAGCACGGCGGCGTAGGCGACCGAAATCGGGTTGCGGCCTATGCCGGTGTCTGTGCGTACCCTTTTGGCGGTGTTCAGCGAGACCTGCGAGAGCAGGTTGAGCGCCGGGCCGACAGTGCCTGCAGCTCGGGCAATATCGTAAGCAGCCTTGACCTGCCCCATGATCTGCGGCTCGCCCAGCACCTGCGAGTCGAGACCTGCCGCGACGCGGATCAGATGCCGCGCTGCGTCGAGGTCCCAGTGCCGGTAGGCGGCGCTCGACAGCTCGTCGATGGTCACTTCGCGGTTGCCGGTGAACCACGTCTGCAGGCGGTTCTCTTCTCTGGGATCGACAGAGCAATAGAGTTCGGTTCTGTTGCAGGTGCTGAGGATGGCGGCTTCCTGAAGCGACGGCACATGTTCTCTAAGGGCCACCAGATAGTCCTGCAGGCGATCCTCGGGAAACGCCACGCGCTCGCGCAGCTCCACCGGAGCTGTGCGATAGTTAATGCCGTATGCCAGGATCGCCATATATGAATCTAGATCGTCTCAGCCTGATTTCGAGCGCCATCGCGCTTTTTGCGCGTCTTCACTCGATCAACAGGGAAGAATAGCAGAAGTCGCTTTATGAATCGCTTTAACCCGTTCTTTCTTATGGCTTTTTTTGTGCTGGCCGGCTGTGCGACGAAAGCGCCGCTGGCGCCGCTCGAAGACGCCCGGTTTGAGATCAGCGGCAAGTTGGGCGTGCGCTGGGCGGATGAACGATTTTCGGCGCGCTTTCGCTGGCGGCAGGAGGCAAGCGCGTACGATATCGAGCTCTGGGGGCCTCTGGGCCAGGGGCGCACTTTCCTGGCTGGCGACGACCGGCTGATGGAGGTTCGCAACGGCGGGGGAGAGCTGCTGGATGTCGGCCCGGTCAGGGAGGTTATGTTACGGCACCTCGGCTGGTATCTGCCGCTCGCGGCCATGCCGCGCTGGATATCAGGCCGCCCTCTGGCAGGTCAGCCCCTGCACGCCGTCGAACGCGCTGTAGAGGGTCATATCACGGGCTTTACGCAGCTGGACTGGCGGCTGCAATTCGACCGCTTCTCTGACGGCCGGCCGCGAAGAATCACCGCGCAGCGGGACGAATACTGGATCAGGGTCGTGCTCTAACGGGGGTTGGTCGCCAAAAATTCGCTTTTAATTGGCTCCAAGCGTTTGACACGGCACAGGGCAGCCCCGAAAATACGCGCCCTCTTTTTCTGGGCGCGTGCCGTTGTCTGGTTGGCGCCGTAACCCCGAAGAGAATCCCTTCGCTGGGTTAAAGGAAGGGGGTTAGAGAAGGGCGCTTAAGTTTCACTGGGGTGTCGCCAAGTGGTAAGGCAGCGGGTTTTGATCCCGCCATTCGCAGGTTCGAATCCTGCCACCCCAGCCATCTCATTTTGTATTTTTGAGCCCCGGCCTGGTCGCGGACCGGTGGTTTGTGCAACCGCGTCGCACATTGCCCAAAAGCAGCTGCAGACGCACCAACAGGAGTGACGACACTATGTCCGAGCAGATTCAGGTAAGTGCGCAAACGCGCGCAGACGTGGGGAAGGGTGCGAGCCGCCGCCTGCGTCGACAGAACAAAGTGCCCGGAGTTATCTACGGCGCCGATAACGACGCTCAGTCGCTGACGCTCGATAAGTTCGAGCTTGCGAAAGCCGTTGAATTGGAAGCGTTTTTCTCGCAAGTGCTCAGTGTCGTGATCGATGGTGGCGCGGCACAATCTGCCGTGGTCCGCGATATTCAGCGGCACCCGGCCACCGAAGCGGTCATGCACATCGACTTCCTGCGCGTCAGCGCGGACCGTCCGGTCGACGTCCACGTACCGCTGCATTTCGTCAACGAAGAAGCCTGCACTGGCGTGAAGATCGGCGGCGGATCGCTGATCCACAACATCACTGAAGTGGTTGTCAGCGGCCTGCCCAAAGATCTGCCTGAGTTCATCGAAGTGGACGTGCTCGAGCTGGATCTGGGCGATTCCATTCACCTCAGCGGCCTCAAGCTCCCGGAAGGTGTTGTCATTCCCGAGCTGCAGCATGGCCCCGACCACGACCTGCTCGTCGTTTCAGTTCAGGCGCCCCGCGGCAGCCAGAGCGATGAAGAGTCGGAAGAAGGTGGTGAGGAAGCCGGCGGCGACGCCGAGTCCAGCGACAGCTAAGCCGAAGCCGAGTACCCGGTACAGTGCCTGGTATCCGCATCATCGCCGGGCTGGGTAATCCCGGGGAGAAGTATCGACGAACACGACACAATATCGGTGCCGTGTTCGTCGAAGACCTCGCCGCGCGGTTCGGCATCACCCTCGCTGAAGACAGCAAGTTCAAAGCCCGTATCGGCCGTGGAGAGGTTTTCGGCCACGATGTTCGTCTGGTGCTGCCGACGACCTACATGAACGAATCCGGGCAGAGCCTCGGCGCGGTCCAGCGCTTTTTCAAACTCGAGCCTGCTGAATTTCTGGTGTGCTACGACGAAGTGGCTTTTCCACCCGGCGTGGTGAAGCTCAAATTCGATGGCGGCCACAACGGCCACAACGGCATCAAGAGCGTCATCGCGGGGTTCGGCAATCGGCGCGACTTCGTACGTCTGCGTATCGGCGTAGGCCATGCGGGCGACAAGAGCAAAATGATTTCCTTCCTGACGTCGGTCGATATGCCGCGCGCAGAAGTCGACCAGGTGGAAGATGCGCTTCGCTTCGACGACCGTGTCTTTGAGGAACTTTTTTCCGGCGATCTGCAGAAGGCGATGACCTGCCTGCATTCGTCAACAGAACAGCAATCGGAGTAGCAATGGGATTCAATTGCGGTATCGTCGGCCTGCCTAACGTCGGCAAGTCCACTCTGTTCAATGCGCTCACCCGGGCGGGTATCGATGCGGAGAACTTCCCGTTCTGCACCATCGACCCCAATACCGGCGTAGTACCGGTACCCGATCCCCGGCTGGACAAGCTGGCAGAGATCGTTGGGCCTCAAAAGGTCGTGCCTTCCACCATGGAGTTTGTCGACATTGCGGGTCTGGTGGCCGGCGCCTCGAAAGGCGAAGGGCTCGGTAACCAGTTTCTTGCCAATATTCGAGAGACCCAGGCGATTGCGCATGTCGTGCGATGTTTTGACGATGAAAACGTCATCCACGTGGCAGGCGGTATATTTCCCGCCGACGACATCGAAGTGATCAACACCGAGCTGGCTCTGGCTGACATGGACACGGTCGATAAAGCCATGGACCGGGCTCGTCGGGTGGCTAACTCGGGTGATAAAGATGCCAAGGCCCAGCACGACCTGCTCGGCCGGGTTTCAGCCGGGCTCGATAAAGGTACGCCGGTGCGGGCAATGGGGTTGGATGATCAGGAGCAGGCAATGCTGCGTGAGCTGCACCTGCTCACCGCCAAGCCGGTGCTATACATCGCCAATGTGGCTGAGGACGGTTTCGAAGACAATCCTCACCTGGATGTCGTGAAGGAAATTGCCGCCAATGAAGGCGCTGAAGTGGTGGTGATCTGCAACAAGATCGAAGCCGAGGTATCAGAGCTGGAAGAAGACGAGCGCAAAGATTTTCTGGAGGCGCTCGGCATCGAGGAGCCAGGTCTCAATCGGGTCATTCGCGCAGGCTACAAGCTGCTCGGGCTTCATCACTACTTCACTGCCGGCAAGCAGGAGGTTCGCGCCTGGACCGTTCCGGTTGGCACCCGCGCGCCCCAGGCCGCGGCAGTCATTCACACTGACTTCGAACGGGGCTTCATACGGGCGGAGGTCATTGCGTATGAGGATTTTGTTGCCGGCAACGGCGAGCAGGGTGCGAAAGACGCGGGCAAATGGCGTCTTGAAGGCAAGGACTACATTGTTCAAGATGGAGATGTCGTACATTTTCGCTTTAACGTGTAGATCAACGTAGGGAGGGGGGTATGAGCGAACAGGAAGGTAGCAACCCTTATGAGGCGCCGGCGGCCGAACTGACAACGGCGGCCACGGGCAGTCGCGGCGGCTCCATCGAAGCGACCCTCGACGGGCGATCAGAGCTGAACTTCAGCGATGTGTTGTCGGAGGCCTGGCAGCGCACCAAAGGCGTCAAGACCATCATCGTTGGTTCGTTGCTTCTCTGGACAGTGGCGTTGAGCGTGCTGATGGGTGTCGTATACGGGGGTGGGCTTGTCAATCCGGAAAGCCCGGCAGCCAGCTTTGTATCCCAGATCCTGTTCGGCGCGATTGGCTACCCGATTTTCGCGGGCATCATTCTCGTTGGCTTGCGCAGAAGCGTTGACGTACCTGTGGAGTTCTCCCAGGTATTCATGTACTTCGGCAGCTTTCTCACCCTGCTGGCGATTGGCCTGCTGATCTCGCTGCTGACGATGGTTGGCTATCTGCTGCTTATCCTGCCAGGTATCTACCTGACGGCAGCTACGATGCTGGCAATGCCGCTGCATGTGGAGAAGGGCCTTGGAGTGATCGACTCGATCACCACGTCCATCAAGCTCGTTAACAAGCAGTTCGTGACGTTCCTTCTGCTTGGCATCGTGTCGATGATTGGCGTGTTTGTCGGCATGATCACGGTGATTGGCTGGATCTGGACGGTGCCGTGGTCGATCATGATCCTGGCGATTGCTTATCGTCAGCTCGCTGGCGTAGAAAACGTTTAACGCGCCTCCGGCATCTCTTTGATGTAGAGATCCTGCTTTGTATAGGGAATCTCAATGCCTGATTCGTTGAGCGCCTTGTAGATGTGCATGTAGAGCTTGTGGTTGATCAGCCCGCGATTCTCGGGGCGATCAATCCAGGCCAGCAGCTGAAAATCTACGCTCGATGCCCCGAAGCCGCGGGCGCGAACACGCGGTTCCGGCATTGCGCACACACCTTCTTCGGCCTCGGCCACCTTCTGTAAGACCGCGCAGACTTTCTCCAGGTCTGATCCGTACGCCACGCCAACATCGATGCGCACGCGCATCTTTTCGTACGGACCGCCGCTTTCATTAGTGATCTTTGCGTTGGCGATCACCGCATTTGGAACGGTGATTTCGATATCGTCCCGGGTCAGCAGGCGGGTGCTGCGCATGCCGATCGCGACGACCTTGCCGCGTTCGCCGGTGTCCAGGTTGATGTAGTCGCCGATTTTGTACGGTGCATCCGCAAGAATGAAAAAACCGGAGAACAGGTTTGCAAGCGTGTCTTTGGCGGCGAAGCCCACGGCGATGCCGACGATGCCCGCGGAGGCCAGCCAGCCCACCGGGTTGATGCCCCAGATGAGCAGCAGCACATAGCTGGCGACCAGGAGCAGTGCGAGCTTTGCGGTCAGGTCGAACAGAGGGATCGTGCGTTCCTCTACGAGGTTCACGGCTCGGTTTCGGCCGAGAGCCTGCAGAATGGTGCTGCTGAGGTTCAGTCCTGCCAGCATCCAGCTCACCACGATCATCGACGCGATGATGTTGATGAAGATACTGCGGCCGAAGGGTGGCTGCGCTGCCTGCACGGCGAGGATGAGGCCGAAGAAAAAGATGGTGTTGAACACCGGGCGCTTTAGACCTGCGATGATGGTGTCATCGACCGTTGAGCTCGATCTTGCCGACAGCCTTTCGAGGTTGTTGAGTACCAGTGCGCGCACGACAAATGCCAGGAAAAAGAAAAGAACGGCAATACACGCGGCCTGGAGCACCGGGTAGTCCGCCAGCATGGCCCAGACCGGCTGCAAAGGCTCCGGTACCCAATCAGCTGACTCGGACAGGGAGTCAGCGAGGGTCTTCATGGGGGCTGGTTCCGGGCTTTCGGTCGATTGCGCTTCCGACATATCAGCCTCCGAATCTGGGGTCGACATCGCCGCTCAACCACGAGGCGATCAGGTGATGAGCGATGGCGATGGGGCCAGGTGCTTTGATCGAAGCAGGCTCACCGTTCATTGCTCGGGTCATTTCCTCCCGATCGACCCAGCGCACGTCGTGCATCTCTTCGGTGTCCATATTGATGTCTGTGCTGGTCGCCTGCGCGTGGCAGCCGATCATCAGCGATGAAGGGAACGGCCATGGTTGTGAGGAGTGGTAGCGCACGTCGCCCACCTTGAGCCCTGCTTCCTCCATGACCTCCCGGCGCACGGCTTCTTCGATGGATTCGCCCTGATCGATGAAACCGGCCAGGGCCGAATACATGCCGGTCTTCACCAGCGGTCCTTTCGGCTGGCCGAGCAGGCAGCGGTCGCCATCGACGACCAGCATGATGGCGACGGGGTCGGTGCGCGGGAAATGGTTGGCGTCGCAGCTGGGGCAGATACGCACCTGACCGCCACGCTGCATGTGGCTTTCCTCGCCGCAGACGCTGCAGAAGCGGTGCCGTCTGTGCCAGTCTAGCTGCGCTCTCGCCTGCGCGACGATGCCGGTTTCGTCCAGCGCCATCTGCATGGCGGCGGTACGGCAATCGACGAGCTGGCATCCATCCGGCAGCTCATCTGTACGGTCGATGTTGACCGCGAAATGAGGTGAGTCTCCGAGCATGCCGAGAAACACCGGCGGCAGGGTGGGCTCGAGCGGTTCCAGCTCTGCGGTGTTGAGCCAGGCGAGCTCACGGCCTCTGAGCAGAACGTTGAGCCTGTTGAACGGCAGGAAACAGGCATCGAAACGGTCCGCGGCCTTTGCAATCCATGCCTCGTCGCGCCGCAGGGCCTCTCCCCGGTCCATGGGGTTGCCGGAAAAAATATGCTTCATCCTTCGAGCTCCGCGATCACCGGGGCATGGTCCGAAGCGGTCAGGCCGTCTTTCTTCTTCCGGTAGTCCCGGTCGATCACCACGTCTCTGATCCGTTCCTTGACGGCAGCGGTGCCGAAAATGAAGTCGATGCGCAGGCCGTGCTTGCGGTGGAAGGCGCCACCTCTGTAGTCCCACCAGGAGAAGGCCTGTTCGTCTGGCGAGACCTCCCGATACAGGTCGTACAGGCCCAGGTTGGTGAGGTTCTGCAGGCGGTTGCGTTCATCAATGGTGTGGAAGATGTCGCCGTCGGCATCTGTGCCGCGCCAGCTGTCGATAGGCTGCGGCACGATATTGAAGTCGCCACAGATCACCGCCTGCTCCGCCCGGTCGCCCGACTGCCAGTGCGAGACCAGCGCGTCATACCAGGCGAGTTTGCGTCCGTAGTCGTCATGTGTGGTGGTCTTGCCGTTCGGGCAGTAGACGGTGGTGAACTCCAGTTCGCCGATGTGGGCGGTCACCAGCCTGGCACCCATGTCTTCACCGCCAGGCAGGCCGACCTGGCGTACTTCGGCCGGAGTTCGTGAAAGTATGGCGACGCCGTTCCAGCTTTTCTGTCCATGTACGATCGCGTGGTAGCCGAGGTCGGCAAAAAAATCGTGCGGAAAGTCTTCATCGGTCATCTTGAGTTCCTGCAGCCCGACGATGTCGGGTGCACGGTCCTCGAGCCAGAGCTTCGTGAACTCCAGGCGTGCCCGCAGTCCGTTTATGTTCCAGGTGGCAATACGCATTGTTGCTGTTATGAATCGAGTGAGCTGCTACCTTAACCGACTTCGGGGCGAGCAAATAAGGGGTTCTATGCGCAAGTGGATTCTGGCCGGCATGCTGTTTCTCATGTCCGGCTGCGAGAACATGGATGTCGTTGAAGACATTCTGTCGCAACGTGGCGCCTCCGGGTCGGGAGCCAACGGTGGGCTGTCATCGGAGACCATCGCAGAGGGCCTCCGTGAAGCCCTGGTGGTGGGATCCGGCCGGGTGGTCGACGTGCTCGGCGTGGAAGATGGTTTTCTAAAAAGCGCATTTCACATTCCGTTGCCCGAGAAGCTTCAGGATGCCCAGCGTATTGCCGGTCGGTTTGGTCTTTCCAAACCCTTTGATGAGCTGGAAATGCGCATGAACCGTGCTGCAGAAGCGGCCACCCCCAAAGCCCGGGAACTTTTTGTCGATGCCATCAGGCGCATGTCCTTCCGGGATGCCATGTCGATCTACCGTGGTGGTGACGATGCGGCGACGACCTATCTGCGTGGCACCACCGGAGAGGCGCTGGAAGACGAGATGCGGCCTGTAATCGACCGCAGCCTGGAAGATGTGGGGGCAGCGAGTACGCTTAAGGATCTCATCTCCAGGTACAACGCGCTACCGCTGGTAGAGCCGATCGAAGCAGATCTGAGCGGGCATGTGCTGGGCTTTGCCAACGATGCCATCTTCACCCGCCTGGCTGAGGAAGAAGCCGCAATTCGCAAAAATCCCGTCAAAAGAACCACGGAGCTTCTGCAGACCGTGTTCGGTGGGGGCTGATAATGTCATCAAGTGTTGATAGGGTGCGCGGCTCAGATTGAGCGAAGAGGGTAGACCCTTGCGTATCGCAGTACTCGGTGGTGACGGTTTCGTCGGTTGGCCCACCTGCTTGCACTTATCCAACCGCGGTCACGAAGTCGTGGTGGTCGATAACCTGAGCCGCCGGCGTATCGATACAGAGCTGGGTGTCCAGTCGCTCACGCCGATGGATTCGATCCAGGAGCGTCAGCGCATCTGGCATCAGGTGTCCGGTAAGACCATCGAATTCGAGCTGATCGATGTGGCGACCGAATATGAGCGCCTGAAAGCGTGGCTGGCCGAGTGGCGACCCGACGCGGTGATTCATCTCGCGCAGCAGCGTGCGGCGCCTTACTCGATGAAGAGCGACCGGCACAAGAACTACACGGTCAACAACAACGTCAATGCCACCCACAACCTGCTCTCGGCACTCGTTGAGCTGGGGCTCGAGACGCACATCGTGCATATGGGCACGATGGGCGTTTACGGCTATTCCAACGTTGGTGCGACCATACCCGAGGGCTACCTTCCGGTAGACGTCCACCTCGATGACGGCGGCCGTGCGGAGCAGGAGATTCTCTACCCGGCCAACCCGGGCAGCGTTTACCACATGACGAAATGCCTGGATCAGCTCATGTTCCAGTTCTACGCGAAGAATGACCACCTGCGTATTACCGACCTGCACCAGGGCATAGTCTGGGGAACGCACACAGAAGAAACGTTGATGCACGAGCAGCTCATCAACCGCTTCGACTATGACGGCGATTACGGCACCGTGCTGAACCGCTTCCTCATTCAGGCTGCGATCGGTTATCCGCTGACCGTGCATGGCACGGGTGGCCAGAC
>JAUIKX010000128.1 GCA_030430515.1 Gammaproteobacteria bacterium
CTTCTGGTCCGACGTATCCACCGGCGGCCGACAGCAGGGTCTGATTGAAACCGGAGAAGAGCGCAAAGAGAAATTGCTGGAATGTCTCGAGCGCTTCACCCAGCTCTGGCACGAACGTGCCGGGCGCGAACCAGGCAATGATCTGATCTCCATGCTGGCGCACAACCCGCAAACCGCCGGCATGATCAACCGGCCCATGGAATATCTTGGAAACATCATCCTGCTGATCGTTGGCGGCAACGACACCACCCGCAACTCGATTTCTGGCGGCGTGCTGGCCCTGAACCGCTTCCCCGAACAGTACGATAAGCTTCGAGCCGATCGCTCGCTCATCCCCAATATGGTGGCGGAGATCATCCGCTGGCAAACACCGCTTTCGCACATGCGGCGTACCGCCCTCGAAGACGTAGAGTTCCGCGGCAAGACCATCCGCAAGGGCGACAAGGTGGTGATGTGGTATGTCTCGGGCAACCGCGACGAAAGCGTCTTCGAGGACGCCGATCAACTGATCATCGACCGACCCAACGCCCGTCAGCACGTATCTTTCGGCTACGGTATTCATCGCTGCATGGGCAACCGTCTGGCAGAGATGCAGCTCCGAGTGCTGTGGGAGGAAATTCTCGAGCGCTTTCACACGGTGGAAGTGGTCGGCGAGCCGATCCGCGTGCGCAACAACTTCGTTCGGGGCTACTCTGAGCTTCCTGTACGCCTGCATCGAGCACACTGAGCAGTATCTGGTTTGACCCCCAAAAATCCCTGGTGGATTCCGCCACACATTCTCGGGCGTGTGCCCCGCGACGTCACACCCGGCGCGCTCGGAGTGCTTGGGCTTGTTTCCTTCGCGCTGTTCTTCGAGCACTACGACACCTCGCTGCTCAACAACGCGCTGAAATTCATAGCAGAAGATCTTTCCATCGAAGAGACATCACTGGGCTACTTTCAGATGATGATCCGCCTCGGTGCCCTGCCCGCCTTCTTCATCATTCCCTGGGTTGACCGTGTCGGGCGACGCCGGCTTTTTCTCCTATCCATCGTGGGGCTCAGCGTCGGCACGCTGCTCACGGGGCTCGCGCAGAATGCCTGGCAGTTCGTGATCTTTCAGATGTTGACCCGAACGTTTGTGCTCACTGCGTCGGCCGTCGCAATCGTCATTGTCGCCGAGGAAATGCCCGCAAGCGTTCGCGGCTGGGGGGTCGGCATGTTGGGCGCCGTATCATCGGTGGGCCATGGCTTCGGCGCAGGGTTGTTCGGCGCCATTGATCTGCTGCCCTACGGCTGGCGCTCGCTGTACGTCATCGGCGCGCTGCCGCTGCTGCTGCTGCCGCTGTTCAGCCGCAACCTGAAGGAAACGGCACGCTTCAGCGCAATGCATCAGTCACAGACGCATCACGTTTCGTGGTTTGCACCGATGCACCATTTCTTTTCCCACCATCCGACCCGGGCACTGGGCATGACACTGGTGGCGATCCTGTCGGCCATGGGACATATCTCCGCCATCAGCTTCACCGGCTATTATGTGCTGGAGTACCAGGGTTGGGAGCCGTACCAGCTTTCGATCATGGTCATCGGTGCTGGCCTTATCGGCATTCTGGGCAATGTCGCGGCCGGGCGATTTGCCGATCGCTTCGGGCGGAGGCGGGTCGGCTTCACGTTCCTGCTCGTATTTCCTTTCCTCACATGGGCGTTTTTCAACAGCCCGGGCTGGGCGATCCCCGTACTCTGGGGGTTGCTGGTATTTGCTCTGCTGGGCGCAAACGTGATCATCCGCGCTCTGTCATCCGAGCTGTTTCCCACTTCGCACCGCGGCACCTCCACAGGCATGCTCACCATGATGGAAGCGATCGGTGCGAGTGGCGGACTCTTTCTGCTCGGCAGCCTTCAGGAAACCGCCGGCGACCTCGTGGAATGGCTGCCGCTGATTACGACCTGCACCATCATAGCGGGAGGGGTACTGCTGATGTTCCCGGAGACACGACAGCAGGAGCTGGAGAGCACCAGCCGCTAGCGCAGCTTCCGATAGTACTGCCGGGGATCGAAGTCGGCTTCGGCGCCCACTGATTCCGACCATTCCTGCCAACGATCAGCCATTGCCTGTATTCGTGCCGGATCCTCGACCGGCCGGCTTTCCTCTGGGTCTGAGCTGATCTTGTAGAGCTGCCAGGGCACATCGCCTGGGGCCTTCACTGCTTTCCAGTCACCATCGCGCAATGCGCGCCAGCCTGTATGCGCCCAGAAGAGCGTTCGATCCGGTGTTTCTGCGCTTCCGTTCAGCACATCGAGTAGCGAAGCATCGCCACCGGAAGCCGCGGCGATGGCAGCAGGCATTATGTCCTGAACCGACACAACGGAGCGATGGTCCACCCGCCCGCCGGTAACTGCGCCCTTCGGCCAGTGCGCGATCAACGGCGTGCGCACACCACCTTCCAGCGTGCTGCCTTTGTGGCCACGGAGGGGCGCGTTCGAAACGGTGGCCCAATGTTCTCCGTAGGAAAGATAGCTGTCCCGGGTGCCGACCGATGCTCCAGCCCGATGGAGCCCACGGTTACTGATGTCCTCGGCACTCGCGCCGTTGTCCGAAAATACCAGCACGAGAGAATTTTCGAGCGCACCCCTCTGCCGCAGCAGATCCAAAACACGCCCGATACCGCGATCGGCAATGGTGACCTGAGCAGCGTAGGTCGCCATGAGATCGGCATCCGCATTCGCTGCAGCACTCGCTTCGAACGTGTCGTCGTAGGAAGCGATCTCCGCCTCCGGCGCATGCAGAGGCCAGTGCGGCGCGGTGTAGGCGAGGTAGAGAAAGAAGGGTTTTTCCGGCTGGGTGTTCAAGTGATCAGAAAGATACGCCAGCGCCCGGTCGGTAAATGCATCCGTCATGTAGAAGCCCTCCGAAGGCGGCTGCCACGGTGTATCGTTTTCGACCATGGTGCGCTTAAAAGGTCCGCCTTCGAGGAGTTCGTAGTAGCTGCTGGCACCGCTGATCAGGCCGAAGTAGCGTTCGAAGCCACGCCGCCTGGGCCAATGCTCTGGCGCTTCACCCAGATGCCACTTGCCTGACATATAGGTGGCGTAACCGAGCCTGTGCAAAGTCTCCGGTAGCGTTTCCAAGTCTGTGTTCAGGTACCCCTGATAAGGCCCCTCCGAAACCTCAGCTCCGGCCGGCAACGGCAGAAATCCAAGGCCCGCGACGTGCGGGTCTTCGCCTGTCAGCAAGGCTGCTCGCGTGGGCGAGCATCTCGGCATGACATAAAACTGGTCGATGCTTACGCCGTTTGCTGCCAGATCATCGATAGCAGGCGTTCGAATCTTTGAGCCAGACGCGCTGTAATCCGAGTAGCCGAGATCGTCCAGCAGGACGATGACGATGTTGGGTCGCGCAGGCTCTTCAAATGAGGAACAACCAGCAAGCAGCAACGCGATCAGCAGCAGGCGCAACAATGGTACTCAGACCTCGCCAAAATCGGCCATCGAATGCCGCTCGGGCACCCGCCACTCCTCCGGCCCCCAGGGACAGTTCACTCGGCGCCCACGCTGCACCCCCGGCCGTTCTTCCAGCTCTTTCGCCCAGCGAATGACGTTCTGGTAGGTATCGACGCTGAGAAACTCAGCCGCGTCGTAAGCATTGTGCAGCACCAGCGCGGAGAACCAGGCGTAGTTGGCCATATCGGCAATGGTGTATTCGTCGCCGCAAAGATATCGGCGATCGTCGAGCGCCTTGTCGAGCACGTCGAGCAGCCGCTTCGTTTCCATCGCGTAGCGGTCGATGCAGTACTCGATCTTCATCGGTGCGTAAGCATAGAAATGCCCGAAACCACCGCCTATATAAGGCGCGCTGCCCATCTGCCAGAACAGCCAGCTCATGCACTCGGCACGTTGCGACGGCTCGGTAGGCAGAAATCTGCCGAACTTCTCTGCCAGATAAACGAGAATCGCGCCCGATTCGAACACCCGTGTAGGCGGCGTCGTGCCTCTGTCCAGAAGCGCGGGAATCTTCGAGTTCGGATTGATCTCCACATAACCGCTGCCGAACTGCTCGCCTTCACCGATGTTGATCGGCCAGGCATCGTATTCGGCCTCCTCGATCCCGAGCTCCACCAACTCCTCGAGCAGGATGGTGACCTTGACACCGTTGGGCGTACCAAGAGAGTGCAGCTGCAGCGCGTGTTCGCCGACAGGCAACGCTTTTTCGTGGGTTGCACCTGAAACCGGGCGATTGATCTTGGCGAAGCGGCCGCCATTTTCTTTGTCCCAGGTCCAGACTTTAGGTGGGGTGTACTCTTCCGTCATGAGATCTCCTTACTTGTTAGCTTTCTGCCCGGGCAAATAGCACTTCGCACCCGGTTCCTCTGATTAGATCGTCGATCTGCTCGCGCTCCGCATCACCGAGGCGTACGTATTCAGCGCGCAACCACTGCAGGCACTTGGCCTGATAGGGAAACGGCTTCTGCACCCACGGCAGCCCTTCAACCGTCGTTTCCACCTGCTCGAACCCCTGATCCAACGCTCTGGCGTTCGCCAGCATCACAGGTACGTAGGTGCGGCCAATTTCCCGAAGCAGCTGCCGAACGGTATCCGGCACTTCGGAGCCTGTGAAGAAACCATCCTCTGAAGGCTCGAGTCCGGAGAGATCTTCCATCTTGCTGACCCACGCGTGGACCCTGGGGAAGGACTCGATCGCCACTCTCGACGGTGTGGGATCGAACTGCACTAGCTGGGTCAGCTGCCCGAAACAGGCGAAGTCACCAGCGCCGGGTCGCGCACCGAGAAGATACGGATGCAGCTTGAGATGGTCGTTGAGCAACCCGAGAAAGCGCTTGTAACTCCCCTCGATCACCGGCGCGGTCGTGTCGTTGGAGCCCACCACATACAACCGGGAAATCTGCCGTTCGGAGAACTGCCGACGCGCCGCCGACATTTCCTCGTCGGGCCTAGAGACATCCGCATAGTGCGGCAGGATAGAGCCCGCCATATCGATATCGTCCTGGTAGTACCAGCGGTAGTGAAACATGGCCTTCGTCAGCCACTCGTCACCGTAGTCTTCGATCAGGTAGTCGATAAAGGCGGTCACCGGGTCCTGCGGCAGAACGCTGCGCCCCGGATACTCGCGCTCGAGCCGGCGGATGATCGGCGTGCTGTCGACTTCCGGCTGCAGGCTACCGGACCCATCGCGGAAATACAGTACGGGTATCAGCGACACTTTCGGCTGAGGCAGTTCAGACGCAGAAGCATTGAGCCCCTGGATGTAGCGATAAGGAATGCGCCGGTAGCGCAGCAGCGCCAGCATCTTGCGCGTGTAGGGCGATGCAGGAGCACCGCGGATCGGCAGCAGGTCGTCACTCATGATGTTTCCTCAGTGGTTCCACCAGGCTCGGTCGGAGTAGGCGCGAAGGTCGCATTCGAAGGTCCAGGCAGAGCGATGCTGCTCGGCAAGGTGGAAATAGGTATCGGCAATCCTCTCGGGTAGCATGAGGCCATCGTGCTCACCACCTCGATGCTCGCGCAACGCCTGAAACTGCTCAGGGCCCAGCAGCTTGCCGAGCGTGTCAGGTGCATCCACCGCGCCGTCGATCAGTATGTGAGCAACATGGATACCCTGAGAGGCAAACTCCGCGTTGAGGCTCTGGCAGAGCATCCGTCGACCACCCATGGCAGCCGCGTGTGAATGCTGACCCGGATTGCCTCGCATTGCTGATGTTGCCGATGTGACCAGCAGAGCGCCGCGGCCGCGTTCCGACATCAGCGGACAGACACTCTGCGCGAGCCTGAACAGTGCAAATGTCGCGAGCCGCCACCCGAGCTCGAACTGCTTGTAGGAGGTGTCGGCGAGAGATCGGTTGCCAATCTGCGCACCAAGATTGAACACCACCACCTCGATCGGACCGATCTCTGCTTCAACCTGGCGAACACAGTCTTCGATCGAATCGGGTTCAGCCGCGTTGAGCAGCATCCCCGTAGCCTCTCCGCCATCCGCTCTGATGGCATCGGTCAGTCGATCCAGCCCCGCCTGATCGCTGCGGCGGCAGAGCACGGAATGGTAGCCCTCACGAGCGAACCTCTGACCGACGTTGCCGCCAATACCGGCACCAGCGCCCAGCACAATACACACTTTCCGATCAGCCATTCGCCCTCCCCAACCGATGTCTGGTCTCTGAATTGCATCCCCATTCAATGTCATTCATTCCGCCGCCGCAACAACCAACCGGAGTAAGCTACGCCCATGACGCTTTCAAAAGAACAAAACGCCGCTTTACTCCGTAGCCTGGCCGATACAGCGATCGCTGCCGCCCAGCCCGCACGTTCTATCCCGCAATACCTGCCTGCCGCTCCCACTGGCCGGACCGTCGTCGTCGCTGCCGGCAAAGCCGCAGCCGCCATGTCGCGAGCATTCGAAGACGCATGGGAGGGGCCCTTGGAAGGGCTGTGCGTCACGCGTTATGGGCACCAGGTACCCTGCAGAAGAATCGAAGTGATCGAAGCCAGCCACCCTGTGCCCGACCAGAGCGGTCTGGCCGCCGCAAGACGCATCATCGATCTGGCCAGCACGCTGGGAGAAGATGATCTGCTGGTTTTTCTTCTGTCTGGTGGCGCGTCAGCTCTGCTGCCCTTACCGGCGGGTAATATCACGCTGGAAGAAAAGCAGGCACTGACAGACGCGCTGCTCAGAAGCGGTGCTGCCATCGACGAAATCAACTGCGTTCGTCGCCATGTCTCAGCCATCAAAGGTGGTCGGCTGGCGGCCGCCGCTGCTCCTGCGCGTATCGTGACCCTGGCCATCTCCGACGTCCCCGGAGATGATCCGCTGGCGATCGGCTCAGGGCCCACGGTTGCCGATCCGACGACTTCAGCCGATGCGCTCGAAGTCCTTTGCCGCTACGCAATAGAACCGGCCGAGTCCGTCAGAGACGTGTTGTCCGAGGGCGAGCCGGTACAACCAGTACCAAACGAATACCATCTGATTGCCACCCCGAATGCTTCCCTTCAAGCAGCAAGTGACGCCGCAAAGCGAATGGCGGAGCTGCGGAACCTGAAGACGATCATGCTGGGTGATGCGCTGGAGGGCGAGGCCAGGGACGTGGCATGCGACCATGCAGCACAAGCGCAGCGCCTGGCAAAGGCCGGCAAACCGTTCGTGCTGCTGAGCGGTGGTGAGTTTACGGTCACTATGAAGGGAAACGGCAAGGGCGGACCCAACACGGAATATCTGCTGTCGCTGGCGCTCAGCCTCGAAAACCAGGCTGGCTTCAGCGCCATCGCCGTTGACACCGACGGTATCGACGGCAGCGAAGACAACGCCGGTGCGATGATTTTTGCCGACACACTCCAACGCGCCAGCGACCTCGGACTGGACGCGCGCGCGTACCTCGCCAACAATGACGCCTACTCGTTTTTCAAAGTGCTCGACGACCTGGTGATGACCGGCCCGACGCTCACCAACGTCAACGATTTTCGGGCAATTCTCTACGATCCGAGATGATTTCGAATGAGCTACAGAAACATTGAAGTAAGCACCATCACTCCGACAATTGGCGCGGAAGTAGCGGGTGCCGATCTGGCCAGACTCGATGATCAGACGCTCGCGGACATACGCCACGCATTCCGAAAACACCTGGTGCTGGTGTTTCGCGACCAGCAGCTCAGCCGGGACCAGCAGAAAGCATTCGGTCGCCATTTCGGCGAACTTCAGACCCACCCGGCCAAGACCAACCTGGGTGTGCCCGGCGACCCGGAAATTTTCGACATCAACATTACCGCAACGACCAAAGTCGCTAACGGCGAAACCTGGCACACCGACCTGTCCTGTGAGCCGGTGCCGCCCCTGGCTTCCGCTCTGTACATCACCGAGGTTCCACCATCCGGTGGCGGCGATACGCTTTTTGCCAACATGACCGAAGCGTACAGATCTCTGTCGCAACCGATCCGTGACATGCTGATCGGCCTCACAGCGTTTCACAGTGGCGCCAAAGACCTGAAGCAGTACGGCTATGAGCTGAAGTCCGGGCAAAGCTACCCCAGCGCCACGCATCCTGTCGTGATACGCCATCCGGATAGCGGCGCACCGGTTCTCTTCGTCAACGAATCGTTCACCGAATCCATCCACGAGCTGTCCCCGAGGGAAAGCGGCGCAGTTCTCGACATGCTGTACCGACACATCGAAACCAACACGCGCCTGCACTGCCGTGTGAAATGGCAGGCCAGGACGTTGGTACTCTGGGACAACCGCGCCGTGCACCATCATGCTGTGTGGGATTACTACCCCGAGACGAGGCGCGGCGAGAGGGTGACCGTAAGAAGCAACACACCGCCAGAACCCTACGCACCCTGACCGGTGTGCTAGAATCGCGGCCGAACTCAAGCTGTCGGGTGCCCGGGAAACCAGTTTCAAGCTGGTGCTGGCCTCGCATCGGTAAGCGTTAAGAGCTGCATTGCACGCCACTGCGGGAAATCGTGGGAAGGCGCAGCTGCAAGCAGATGTCTCGAGCGATTGTCGCCAACAAGAGACACCTGCTCGAACGCAAGCCCGAAGACCGACCCAACAGCAATAGTCTTTACAGCGCTCGGGGATCAGCGCTGAAACGCAAAGGAAAATTATGTCGATCTGTCGGACCATCGCGCATGGGCTCTCTGCCCTGACGTTTTCTGGCGTGCTTTGCGCACAGCAACCTTCAGCCCCAGCCCTTCAGGAAGTCGTCGTCACTGCATCGAGGCTGCCCGTTTCCTCGGACACCGCCGGACGCAGCATCTCCCTCCTCGACGCAGAGACCATCCAGGCGCTCGCCCGGGGCTACGGCGCTGACTATCTACGTTATCTGCCTGCGGTAGCCCTGAACCGCCAGGGCGGTTATGGAGGGCTCACCCAGGTGCGGCTCCGTGGCGCAGAAGCCAATCAGGTCGTCGTGCTGATCGACGGCATCGATGTATCCGCAGCGGGAACCGGCGAGTTCGATTTCTCATCGCTGCTGAGTGCTGACCTTGCACGCATTGAGGTTTTGCGCGGACCTCAAAGCGGACTCTACGGTTCGAACGCACTCGCCGGCGTCATCAACATTCAGCATCTCCTGCCAACCGATGGATTCAAACTCTCATCGACACTGGAGGCCGGAGACAATCGCACCCGTCATGGGCAGATAGCACTTTCCGCGGGCAATGAACGACTTCAGGGCCGGGTGGGCTACGCCCGTAGAAGCAGCGATTTCGATCTGTCAGAAGACAATACGATCATGGGGCGGGAAAAGGACCGTGATCGCAACGAGCTGATCAACGCGCAGCTGCAATGGCAGGCGCACGATCAGCTCTCTCTCAAAGTGCTGGCTAGACGCAGCGAAAAGCACAGCGAGACCGATGGCTTCGACTTCAGCGGTGGACCGCTCCAGGGTCTACCCATCGACGACCTGAGCTTCAGCGACACGCTCGACGAACTCATCGGCCTCCAGGCTAC
>JAUIKX010000129.1 GCA_030430515.1 Gammaproteobacteria bacterium
TTACCTCATCTGTTGCCCCGGAGTCGGCGCCAGCAGCCGTTGATGCGCCACCGGCGCCACCGCAGACCGTGCCCGAGGAGCCGGAAGAACAGGCGCCGGTCGCTCTCCGTTCGCCGGTTGCCGTGACAACTGGGGAACCGGTTCGGCCGTCGCAGCAGGAAGCGGTTGATGAGCCTGAGGCACGAAAACTGCCCGAACAGAGGACGGCGAACCAGGAGATGGTGCGGGTGCGCTCGGCTCTGCTGGAAAACCTGGTTAACCTTGCCGGAGAAAACAGCATTCTGCGTGCTCGCATCGAGCAGGGAATGAGCGATTTCTCTTCCGCTCTCGAAGAGATGGAAACGACCATCGAGCGTACTCGCGAACAGCTTCGGCGGCTCGAGATAGAAACAGAGGCGCAGGTGCTGCACCGTCAGGAGCAGCTCGACCCTGCGTACGAGTCGTTCGATCCGCTCGAAATGGATCGATACTCGCAACTGCAGCAGCTCAGCCGTGCATTGTCGGAAAGTGCCTCCGACATGCTCGATCTCAAAGACACCCTGAACTTCAAAGCCAGGGAGTCGGAAACGCTGCTGCTTCAGCAGGCGCGCATTAATACCGAACTTCAGGAAGGACTCATGCGAACGCGCATGGTGCCTTTCAGCCGTCTGTTACCGCGCATGCGTCGTACGGTGCGCCAGATATCCAATGAGCTCGGCAAGCAGGTCGAGTTCCACGCCTACAATGCCGAGGGTGAGCTCGACCGCAATCTGCTCGAACGTATGGTGCCACCACTCGAACACATGCTGCGCAACGCGGTAGACCATGGGCTCGAAGCGGCGGAAGTGCGGCGCAGTTTCGGCAAGGCACCGGTCGGTCGGATCGATCTGCGCCTGTCGAGGGAAGGTGGCGATATCGTCATAGAGATTGCAGACGATGGTGCGGGCATCGATGTTGAGGCCGTCCGAACCAAGGCGCTGGAAAAGGGCTTCATGCATGCCGGCGCGGATCTGAACGACGAGGAAGTCCTCGAGTTCGTTCTGGCCCCGGGATTCAGCACCGCGAAATCGGTTACGCAGATCTCCGGGCGCGGGGTAGGCCTCGATGTGGTCAACAGCGAGGTGAAACAGCTGGGTGGAAGCGTCAGCATTTCCTCGAGCCCCGGAAAAGGTACCCGGTTCGTAGTGAGGGTGCCGTTTACCGTGTCGGTAAACCGTGCACTCATGGTCAACCTGGGCGATGACCTTTACGCGATTCCGTTGAATAACATCGAGGGTATCGTGCTGCTCGACCCTGAGCAGGTGAATGAGCTGCACAGCGGTTCGGAAAAGGTTTTTGAATACGCCGGCGTATCCTACCGGGTACGCTATCTCGGCCACTATATAGGCCGCTCTTTTGCCCCTGTCAGCGGTGTCACCAACGTACCGGTCGTTCTGGTCCGCTCCGGAGACCAGGCGATTGCAGTGCATGTCGATGGCGTTCAGGGCAGCCGCGAGATCGTGGTCAAAAGCCTCGGTCCGCAATTTGCGGGTGTCGGCGGTATATCCGGTGCGACGATTCTCGGCGATGGCAGCGTCGTGGTCATTCTCGACCTGCTTGCGCTCATTCGCTCCTACGGAAGGGAAGGCTTTGCTGCGGCGAAGCGGTCGCTCGAGATGTCGAGGCCGAACCCCTGTGTCATGGTCGTGGATGATTCTGTCACGGTCAGAAAAGTTACTGCCAGATTGCTGGAGCGCCAGGGTATGGATGTGATCGTTGCCAAGGACGGAGTCGAGGCGGTAGCGCTTCTGCAGGAGCAACGCCCGGACGTGATGCTGCTCGATATCGAGATGCCGCGCATGGATGGATTCGAAGTGGCCCGTCAGGTGCGGCATGACGACCGACTTTCGTCTCTGCCGATCATCATGATCAGCTCGCGCACGGGAAGCAAACACACCGGGCATGCCGAGGAGTTGGGCGTGAACCGTTTTCTGGGCAAGCCGTTTCAGGAAAATGAATTGCTCGGCGCGATCGACGAACTGGTAGGGCAGAACTGATGTCGGCCCAGCCGCAACAGGCGCCCGGAAGCCAGGAAGTCACCTGCGTGGTGGTACCCCTCCATAACCACACGCTGCTGCTGCCGAATATCTGTGTAGCAGAGGTGTTGCCGTGGCGCCGCACGAAAGCGCTTGCCGGTGTGCCGGAGTGGTGCGTAGGCGTCTTGGGCTGGCGTGGTGAGAGCGTCGTGGTTCTGGACTATGAGCGTCTGCTCGATCCGTCCAGCGCGCCCCAGCCGCATCGGGCGATGCTGGTGATGAAGAAGCATCATCATCGGGAAGGTAGCGGATTCTATGCACTGGCCGCTGCTGCGTTGCCGCGCATGGTGAGCTTGAGTGCTGAGGACGTGGTGAGTCAGCCCGCGCAACCCCACGTGGCAGTCTCCATGATGACCAGTGTGGGCACTGAAGCTGCGATGATTCCGAATTTTCTATACCTGGAAGAGCAGGTTCGCCAGATTATCTAGCGCTCCCAACCCCAGCCGCTGCGAATGGCGGCAAGCGCTGCCAGCGGAGCCGTCTCCGCTCTCAGGATCAGATGGCCCAGTCCGGCGAAACGGACGTTGCGCGCTTCCAGAAAATCAATTTCCGACGCGCTCCAACCGCCTTCCGGACCGATGCAGACCAACGTGTCTGTGCGAGGAATCTGAGCGGGGAGCGGTGGCTGTTCGGGGTGCAGGCAGTACACCTGCTCGAAGCCTTCGGTCGCAGCGCCGAGACTCTCCGTCAGCGAGATGTCCGGCAGGTAGTCCTGGCCACACTGTTCGCAGGCTGAGATCGCTACACGCTGCAGGTGGCTTGCGCGCTTCCGGGCGTGTTTGACGTTCGAACGCCGACCCAGCATCAGACGGATATCGGTGACACCAAGTTCTACGCTTTTCTGCACGGCGCGATCTGCGGCGTCGCCGCTGATCAGCGCCAGTGCGAGACCAAGCCGGACTTTCGGGCCCGGGGTTGTGGTGCGCTCGGTGACCGCCAGTTCTGTTGCCCGCTTGTCAGCGTTGGTGATCGATGCGGTCAACAGATTGCCCCTGCCATCAAAAAGCGCTACGCGATCACCTTCGTTGGCGCGGCGAACCCGGCAGAGATAGTGCGAGCGGTCGCTGTCGAGCGTGAGGCTGTCTGCCTGACCGTCCAGATCCGCGACATACAGCCTCACGTCTGGTCTCAGAGCCCCAGGTTATCCAGAATGCGCAGGCTCGCACCCCAGCGGTTGAGCGTGTAGAAGTGAAAACCCGGAACGTCGTTTGCGCGCAGGTCTTCGCAGAGTCGGGTGCACATGTCGATCCCGAACTCCCGTATACCGGCGCTGTCTCCCTGCATGCCTTCGAGCTTCTTGAGCATCCATCGCGGTACGTCGGCACCGGCTTTCTGCGAGAAGCGAACGATGCCCTCGTAGCTGGTTACCGGCATGATGCCCACGTTGATGGGTATATCGATGCCCCTGGCGACGCAGCGGTCGCGAAAGTCGTAGTAGGCGTAGGGCGTGTAGAAGTACTGGGTGATTGCGGCGTCAGCACCGGCCTTCACTTTGCGCTCGAAAAAGTCCAGGTCGTCGTTTGCGGATATCGCGTCCGGGTGTACCTCGGGGTAGGCCGCAACCAGCAGCCGAAAAGTGTCGCCGAAGTTCTGCCTGATCAATCTTACGAGTGCTTCCGCATTCTGCGACAGCGTCGGCAGGCCGGAAGGCACGTCGCCTCTCAGTGCGACTATGCGTTTTACGCCCATGTCGCGGTATTTCTCCAGGAGATCGCAGATGACCTCGTCGCGGTCGGCGCCGATGGACAGATGTGGTGCGGCCTGGTGGCCTGCTTCAATCAGGCGTGTGACCGTGTCGAGAGTGCCGTCTCTCGTAGAGCCGCCGGCACCATAGGTCACGGAAAAGTAGTCGGGCTGCTTCTGGTCGAGCCGGCTGACGACGTTGTCCATCAACGTCGTCAGCGCCTCGCTTTCTCGCGGCGGGAAAAACTCGAAGCTTAAGCGTGTCATGACTGGTCCTTTGTTTTTTTGCGACCAGCCGCGAACTTACTTCAGCTGCTCAGCGCGGTCGGTCTGCTCCCAGGTGAACTGGGATTCGGTACGCCCGAAGTGTCCGTAAGCGGCAGTATCGCGATAGATGGGTCGTTTGAGATCCAGCATGGCGATCAGTCCGCGGGGCCGCAAATCAAAGTGTTCACGCACCAGTTGAGCAATTTTCTCATCGGCGATCTTGCCGGTGCCGAAGGTGTTGATGCTGATGCTGGTGGGTTCGGCGACGCCGATGGCATAGCTGACCTGGATCTCGCAGCGGTCGGCCAGGCCGGCAGCGACAATGTTCTTCGCGACGTAGCGGCCCGCGTACGCTGCACTTCGATCGACTTTTGACGGGTCCTTGCCGGAGAACGCGCCGCCGCCGTGACGGGCCATGCCGCCGTAGGTGTCGACGATGATCTTGCGGCCGGTGAGACCGCAATCGCCGACCGGGCCGCCGATGATGAACTGGCCGGTGGGATTGATGAAATATTTGGTCTCGGAGGACAGCCAGTTGGACGGCAGCACAGGCTTGATCACCTCTTCCATCACGGCTTCCTGCAGGTCTTTCTGACTGATGTCGGGGTCGTGCTGGGTCGAAAGAACCACGGCGTCGACCGCTACGGGCTTGCCGTCCTCATCGTAACGGAACGTTACCTGGGACTTGGCGTCCGGGCGGAGCCACTTGAGGTTGCTGCGGCGCTTTTCGGCTTGCTGGGCGACCAGCCGGTGTGCGTAAGTGATCGGCGCCGGCATGAGCACGTCGGTTTCGTTTGTGGCGTAGCCGAACATCAGGCCCTGGTCGCCGGCACCCTGTTCGTGATCGCCCGTTTCGTCCACGCCCATGGCGATGTCGGCGGACTGCTGACCCAGGGCGTTCATGACGATGCAGGAGTTTGCGTCGAAGCCTACCGCTTCGTTGTCGTAGCCGATGTCGGCGACGACGCTGCGTACGAGCTTGTCGAGGTCGAAGTCTGCGTTTGATCTTATCTCTCCGGCGACAATGACGATGCCGGTTTTGATCATCGTCTCGCACGCCACGCGCGATTCGGTGTCCTGAGCCAGCATGGCATCGACGATGGCGTCTGAAACCTGATCCGCCACTTTGTCCGGGTGGCCCTCGGATACGGATTCAGAAGTAAATACGGAGTATTCGGCCATGCTAGAGCTCCTTGTATTGCATGTTGAGCGGGTCGGTAAGTGCACCGGCGACGAATTGCGGGCCGTCTGATTGCGGACCGTCTGGTCGGCGCTAAACGGCGCATTGTAACTGAAACCAGAGAACCTTTTTCGCGACTCAATTGCCACTATGGGCACAGTCGAGGACAATACGCGCCGCTCGCTTAAAAGGACGGTCACTTGTCGAGATTAGAAAGAGCCAATGCGATTCGCATGCTGGCGGTAGACGCCGTGGAAAAGGCCAAGTCCGGTCACCCCGGAGCGCCCATGGGCATGGCGGACTTCGCCGAAGTCCTCTGGCACGACGTACTCAAGCACGACCCGGCCCATCCGCAGTGGTGGGATCGCGACCGTTTTGTACTCTCCAACGGCCACGGCTCCATGCTGCTCTACAGCCTGCTGCACCTGTCGGGTTATGACCTCGATATCGAGGCCATCAAGAACTTCCGGCAGCTTCATTCCCCTACAGCCGGCCACCCGGAAGTCGGCGAGTGCGTCGGTGTTGAGACCACCACTGGTCCTCTCGGGCAGGGGCTTGCCAACGCGGTCGGTATGGCCATGGCGGAGGCCCGCCTGGCCGATGAGTTCAATCGGGAAGGTCATGAAATCGTTGATCACCGTACCTGGGTGTTTGCCGGTGATGGCTGCCTGATGGAAGGTATTTCTCACGAAGCCGCTTCTCTGGCGGGTACTCTGGGGCTCGGCAAGCTGATCTGCGTCTACGACGATAACGGCATCTCCATTGATGGCGAGGTCGACGCGTGGTTCTCAGAGGACGTGGCCGCCCGCTTCGAAGCGTACGGTTGGCGCGTCATCCGAAACGTCGATGGCCACGACGCTGATGAAATCAGCGCAGCGTACCGCTCGGCGATGGATTCCGATGGCCGGCCGACGCTGGTCTGCTGCCGAACGGTGATCGGTTTCGGCTCGCCGGGCAAACAGGGCACTTCCGGAGCGCACGGGGCTGCGTTAGGCGCTGATGAAGTGGAAGCCACCCGAAGGCAGCTCAACTGGGGCCATGAGCCGTTCCACATACCTCAACACATCTACGAGGAGTGGAACGGCCGCGAGCGGGGCGCTGAGTTCTACTCAGACTGGCAGGATCGCTGGTCCGCCTACCAGACCGCATTTCCAGCGGAAGCCGCAGAGTTCGAACGCCGTATGTCCGGCCGTCTGCCGGTTGGCTGGGACGAGGATCTGGATGCGTTCATCGAAAGCCAGATCGCCTCCCCGGAGGCGCTGGCCACCCGTGTTTCATCACAAAAATGTATCGGTGAAATCGCCCCCAGGCTGCCCGAAATGTTTGGCGGCTCGGCCGACCTCACCGGATCGAACGGCACCCGGTGGCCCGATGCGGGAGACCGGCACATGAACTACGGTGTGCGTGAGTTCGGCATGTCGGCGATTACCAACGGTATGGTGCTGCATGGCGGCATTCGACCCTACACGGGCACGTTTCTGGTGTTCATGGAGTACGCGCGAAACGCGGTACGCCTGGCCGCGCTGATGGGCATCAACAATATTTTCGTCTACACCCACGATTCCGTTGCAGTTGGCGAGGACGGCCCAACTCACCAGCCTGTGGAGCAGCTCACCAGCTTGCGCACCACGCCGGGCCTGGATACCTGGCGACCCTGCGATACCGTGGAGTCGGCTGTGGCCTGGCGCAGTGCCATCGCCTCCCGCAACCGTCCCAGCGCCCTCATTTTCACCCGCCAGAAAACTATGCCGCAGCCTCACGATGGGGAAACGGTGGCGGGCGCTGCGCGCGGGGGCTACGTTCTCAGACGGGAAATGGGGCAGCTCGATGCGGCGATCATTGCGACGGGCTCGGAAGTCGCGCTGGCGCTCGAAGCTGCGGAACAGCTCACTGCGGAAGGTAAGGGCATTCGGGTAATCTCCATGCCTTGTGTGGAGGTGTTCTGTGCTCAGGACGCTGCGTACCGTGAAGCGGTGCTGCCGGAAGGTCTGCGGGCCCGGGTGGCGGTCGAAGCGGCCCATCCCGACTATTGGTACCGCTTCGTCGGCCTCGACGGCCGGGTGGTCGGCATCGATGGGTTCGGCCTGTCTGCGCCCGGAGACGTAGCCCTCGCTGAGTGCGGGATGACCGTGAACAATGTCGTACGTGCGGTGAAGGAGACGCTCACCGCCTGACCGTACCGCTTGAGAAGGAGACCCGGATGGCTCAATTGATGCGTAACCTCGAACTCGATGGAAAACGGGTGCTCGTTCGCGAAGACCTCAACGTGCCCATCAAAGATGGCGCGGTGACCAGCGATGCGCGCATTCAAGCGGCTTTGCCGACGATACGTGAGGCCCTCGGTCAGAATGCTGCCGTCGTGGTGATGTCTCACCTGGGCAGGCCGACAGAAGGCGAGTTTGCCGAGGAGTTTTCTCTGGCACCCGTAGCCAGGCGGCTCGGTGAGCTGCTCGAGCAACCGGTTCGGCTGCTGGCTACACCTGAAGATGCCGCCTCTGTCGTTCCTGGTGAGGTGGCGCTCATGGAAAACGTGCGCTTCCTGGCGGGCGAAAAGAAAGACGATGAAGCGCTCGCCCGTCGTTTGGCCGGGCTCTGTGATGTCTACGTGATGGATGCATTTGCCACGGCCCACCGGGCGCAGGCATCGACGCATGGCGTTGCGCGTTTCGCTCCGGTCGCCTGTGCCGGTCCGCTGCTGGCGGCTGAACTCGATGCGCTGGGTAAAGCCCTGTCCAATCCTGCCAGCCCCATGGTGGCCATTGTTGGCGGCGCAAAGGTGTCCACCAAACTGGAAGTGCTCGAATCTCTGGCGAAGATTGCTGACCGCATCATCGTTGGTGGCGGTATTGCCAACACCTTCATCGCGGCGGCCGGGTACGATGTGGGCGAATCGCTTTACGAACCTGATCTCGTCGATGTAGCGAAGCGGATCGCCGCCGAGGTCGACATTCCGTTGCCCACCGATGTCGTCGTCGCCGACAGCCTCGACGAAAATGCAGTGGCGATGGTTAAAGCTGTCGACGCCGTGAGCGGCAGCGACAAGATTCTCGATATCGGCCCGTTGACCGCGCGCGCATGGGCGGAAAGCCTCGAAGGTGCGGCCACCATTCTCTGGAATGGGCCGGTTGGTGTTTTCGAGTTCGACCAGTTTGGCGAAGGCACCCGCGTGCTGGCGGAAGCCATAGCTGCCAGCGATGGCTTTTCCATCGCGGGCGGAGGCGACACGCTGGCGGCTATCGACAAGTACGGCGTGCGCGATGGCGTGTCGTACATTTCTACCGGCGGCGGGGCATTCCTGGAATTTGTTGAAGGTAAAACGCTGCCCGCGGTAGCGGCCCTTGAAGCCCGTTCGGGCTGATTAGATCTTTTTTTGAACCACACGCCCTGGCCTGAGCCCGGGCAAGGAGAAAGGCACATGGCACTGGTAAGCATGAGGCAACTGCTGGATCACGCGGCCGAAAACGGCTACGGCGTTCCGGCGTTCAACGTCAACAACCTCGAACAGATGCGGGCCATCATGGAAGGGGCGGATGAGACATCGAGCCCGGTGATCGTGCAGGCTTCCGCCGGCGCGCGAAAATACGCCGGCCCCAATTTTCTGCGCCACCTGATTCTCGCGGCTGCGGAAGAGTTTCCGCATATCCCGCTGGTCATGCACCAGGATCACGGTGCCTCGCCTGCGGCATGCCAGCGCTCCATTCAGCTCGGTTTCACTTCGGTGATGATGGATGGTTCGTTGCTGGAAGATCAGAAGACGCCGGCAGAGTATGAATACAATGTCGAAGTAACCCGCCGTACAGTGGAGATGGCGCACGCTTGCGGCGTTTCCGTTGAAGGTGAGCTGGGCTGTCTGGGCTCGCTGGAAACCGGCGAAGCGGGAGAGGAAGACGGAGTTGGCGCCGCCGGCGTGCTGAGCATGGATCAGCTTCTCACGGATCCAGAGCAGGCCGCAGACTTCGTCAAAGCCACCGGCGTCGATGCGCTGGCCATTGCGATCGGCACCTCCCACGGTGCCTACAAGTTCTCCCGTCCGCCGACCGGCGACACGTTGGCCATTGAGCGTATCAAGGAGATCAACGCGCGTATTCCGGGCACCCACCTGGTGATGCATGGCTCCTCTTCGGTACCGCAGGACATGCTTGCCATCATCAACGAGTTCGGCGGCGAGATTCCCGAGACCTACGGTGTGCCGGTTGAAGAAATTCAGGAAGGCATCAAGCATGGCGTG
>JAUIKX010000130.1 GCA_030430515.1 Gammaproteobacteria bacterium
ACGGCAGCCGAGATCGCGTATCTCCGGCAACCAGGTCGCCTGCTGCTGTGGCGAGCCGGCCTGCATGAGCAACGGGCCGACGAAGCAGGTTGCAACGCCTGCTGGTGAGGGTGCTCCCCTGCTTGCCAGGGTCTGTTCGAACAGCATCTGCTGGCGTCGTGTCCAGCCGGGACCGCCATGCGCTTCCGGCCACGACGGCACGGACCAGCCCTGTGCGGCGAGCGCTTCAAGCCAATGCGGAATGACCCCTTCACCAACGGCCTGCGCATAGCCGTGCTGCTCCATGCCAGCCGGCCAGTGTGTGTCGACAAAGGCGCCGACCTCGGCAACGAACTGGTTTTCCTCTGGGCTCAGGGTGATTCGCATGGCACCATATCGATAGAAAAGAACATTCTTCCGGGGAGACTACTTTGGACTACAAAACCATATTGTACGATGTTGAAGACGGTGTGCTGACCCTGACGTTGAACCGTCCCGATGCGCTCAACGCATTCAACCGCGACATGCTCTATGAGATGTGCGATGCCTTCGACCGGGCGGATGCCGATGACGACGTTCGCGCCATCATCGTCACCGGTTCGGGCCGTGCGTTCTGCGCCGGTGCAGATCTCGCCAGCGGCGGCGACACCTTCAATGCCGAGGCCCGCGAAGATCGTGAAAGCGGCCTGCAGCGCGATGGCGGCGGCATTCTCACCCTGCGTATCTTCGAGTGCCACAAGCCCATCATCGCCGCGATCAACGGCGCAGCCGTGGGCGTGGGCGTCACCATGACGCTGCCCATGGATATCCGCATCGCCGCCGACGGCGCCAAGTTCGGCTTCGTATTCGCCCGCCGAGGCATCGTGCCTGAAGCCTGCTCCAGCTACTTCCTGCCGCGCGTCGTCGGCATCAACCAGGCACTGGAATGGTGCTACACCGGTCGCGTCTTCAAAGCCGACGAAGCCAAAGAAGGCGGCCTCGTGCGAAGCGTTCACAGCGGTGATGAACTGATGGATGTGGCCCGCGGTATCGCCAGGGAAATCGCCGACAACACCTCCGCAATTTCCGTCACCATGATCCGCCACATGATGTGGAAGACCCTGGGCGCCGACCATCCCATGGAAGGTCACAAGCTCGACTCACGGGGCATCTACTATCTCGGCAAATCACCCGAGGCACGTGAAGGCGTGGAGTCGTTCCTGGAGAAGCGTCCTGCTCGGTTCCCCGGCAAGGTATCGAAAGACATGCCCGAGTTCTTCCCGTGGTGGGAAGACCGAGAATTTTCCTGAGGAGAAACGTCTCATGAGCCAGCCCGATATTCCCCAGAAAGCGCCCTACCCCGTGGACGTCACCGAAGGTAAGAAGTACTTCTGGTGCGCCTGCGGCAAAAGCGCAAAGCAGCCGTTCTGCGACGGCTCGCATGAAGGCACCGACTTCACGCCGATGGCCTACGCGGCGACCGAAACGAAGACGCTCTACTTCTGCGGCTGCAAGTCAGCTAAAACGTCGCCTTTGTGCGACGGCAGCCACAACACGCTGTAGGACGGGAAAAGGTGCTGAAGGGCTGGTTCAACGGTTTAAACCGGAGCAGCAAGAAGCTGCGAAGCGACTCCGTCGATGTGCGACGCGAGTACCTGAGCAATCTCAGCCGAGAAAGCGCTGCGGATCTGCAGGACGAGCTTTGGCGCGCCTTCGAACACGAAGAGGATGGTAGAGCCCGCGGCCTCATCCTCAACCTGCTCGGCGACCTCACGCCACTGACCGCTCATCTGGACGGACACGGCGGCCAGCAGGTCGCCGACCATCTGGCGGCGAATCACGACCGTGCAACCTCAGAACAGCTCGACCATCCGCGGGTAATCCGCGCACGGCTGGCGGCTACGGATGACAGTGCGATCCGCCAGTCGATACTCGCGGACATCCGCTCTCGGGACCTGCTCCTGGAGCTGGCCGTCACCCTGAAAGGCGAAGCCCAGGATCAGCTGCTCGAACTCCCACAACTCACTTCAGCCGATGCACTAACCGCGCTCGAACACGCGAGCCGGGGTCGTGACAAGCGGGTGAACCGGCATGCCCGGGACAGGCTGAACGCAATCAGGCAGGCACGCGAAGCCGCGGAAGCCGCCCGGGAACGCATCGAAGGCTTGCGCACCACCATCCAGCGGGTCATCGCTGAAGACCCGCAGACGCCCGCAGCCCGGGAAAGTCGGCGCGCGCACCTGCTGGCACTGAAGAGCGAGTTCACGTCCGCTCAGGAGGCCCTCGACGGTGAAACCGGACCAGACCCTTTTTCCGGGATCGATCTCACACCGCCGAAAGAAAGCCCGTTCGGCGCTGTGCTGGAGACGCTTCCTGCCGCAGACGAGCCCACAACCCTCGACAGCCTTCAACAGGCGCTCGACAGCGCCGAAGCGCAGTGGCTGGCGCTGAGCGCGATGGAGACGCCCTCGGCGGAATTGTCCCGTGAATACACCATCCGCACTGAGCCCCTGCACGGTCTGCTCGCGGCACACAAGCGCCTGAGTGACGCCGGCTTCAAACCCGCCCCCGACCCCTCGGATATCAGCGCAGCACGCCAGTGGTGCAAGCGGCAGGCAAAAAGCCTGAGCCGCATCCGCTGGCCGGATTCCGTGCCGGAACCCGACAGCCTGATACGCGAAAAAACGAAGCTCGCAGAGATCGAGTCCGCCATGGAAACGGCAGACCAGGCGGCGAAGGAGAAACAGAACGCCGTCAGCAAAATGCTGGAGCAGGCCGCGAAGGCCATAGACGCCGGCGAGTCGAACAAAGGCCGGGATATTCTGCAGTCAGCGCGTAGCGCTATCGGCGAACTGCCGGAGCAGGCGGGAAGGCCGTTGGAAAAACGCCTGGGCGCACTGTTCGCGCAGCTGGGTGAACTGCGCGACTGGCAGAGTTTTGCGACGTCACCGAAACGTGAAGCGCTTGTCACCAGCATGCAGAGCCTCGTGGGCAGTGATAAGCCTCCGGAGGCGCTAGCTGAAGAAATCAAGGCGCTCAGAAAGGAATGGAACGACCTCGGCCGGCCCACCAACAAGCACGAGTACGAGCTCAAAGAAGCGTTCGACAAAGCAGCCGATGAGGCGTTCGAACCCTGCCGCACCCACTTCGCCGCTCTGGGCGAAGCACGGCAGGCGAACCTCGACGCGCGTCAGCAACTGGTCAACCAGCTCTCGGCCTACCTGGACGCGGTGGACTGGAGCAGCGTCGATGCAAACGCCGCCGAACAGATCATGCGCACCGCACGTCAGGAATGGCGCAATGCATTCCCCATTCCCCGCGGTAAGGGCAAGGCGCTGACCCGGGAGTTCGAATCGCTTCAGCAGTCTCTGCGAGACGGGCTGCAGAAAGTCTGGGACCGGCACGTTGCTGCCAAACAGGCCATCATCGAACAGGCCGCTGCACTAAAGGAGATGGAAGACGCTCGTGAGCAGCTCGACGCGGTGAAAGCTCTGCAGGCCCGGTGGAAAACCGTTGGCCCCATCCCCCGTAGCCAGGACCAGAAGCTCTGGCAGGAGTTTCGCATGATCTGCGACGCCATCTTCGACGCGCGCAAAGAGGCGAGCAACGCCCGCCAAGCGGAGTGGGATGCCCGAAGGGCAGATGCGGAAGCCGTAAACAAAGCGCTGGAAGCGAGCCTCACGGAGCCCGCGGAACGACGCACGCTCTCGGACTTCAAAGCGCAGTTCGAAGCGCTCGGCAATCTGGGGCGTGAGGGTGCTGGCATCGTCAAACGTCACCAGGAACTGTGCGACGCTTACAACGAACGCCTGAAAGCGGCCGACCAGGCTGCCCGGGAAGCCAGCATCGAGGCGCTTCGCGCGGAAGACGAAGCGCAGGCGGATGCCGGATCGCAGACCAGCGACGAAACGCTGGCAGCGCTACGCGAACTCGCCATCGTCGCGGAGATCGTCAGCGATAACGCTTCGCCCGCGGAAGATGCATCGCGTCGTATGGAGATTCAGGTGGAACTGATGAACCAGGGCGGCGGCAACGCGCAGCTCCCCTCTTCAGACGAGCTGCTGAAACGCTGGCGCGCCCTGCCTGACAAAGGCACTGAAGCCGATGTCAAAGCGCTGCGCCAGCGCTTTTTCGCTGCGATCAGCTAAACCCAAGCACCGCCTTTCATGACTTGGAGGCGGTCGTGATCCTGCAGAACGGTGATGTCAGACAACGGATCGCCATCCACCAGCAGCAGGTCGGCCATCGAGCCTTGCCGTAGAACACCGAACTCACCGCCAGCGTCATAGGCTTCACCGCCACTCTTCGTCGCGCAGATGATCGCCTCAGCCGGCGACATACCGAAGAGCTCCACGAAGTACTGAAGATCTTTGGCGTAAGTACCGTGCGGCGCGATGCTGATGCCGTAGTCACCGCCGACAACCAGGCGAACGCCAGCCGCCCGCAACTTCTCGACCGAGGCGATCGTGGCATCGATCTCCGCTTCGTAGCCTTGAGCGCGTACCGTTTCTTTCGTGACGCCGAGCGATTCGCACTGCACCAGATACTGCACTTCCCAGGCAATGGCCGGGCCGACGAACAATCGATCACGGTGCTCGGCAAGCAGGTCAACCGCCTCGTCGTCTAGATAGTTGGCGTGGCCGATGTAATCCACACCCGCTCGAACCGCCTGCTTTACGGCTTCGGCCGACCGTGAATGGCTGGCGACGCGCAGACCGCGCCGGTGGGCCTCATCGACGATGGCGTTGATCTCCTCGTCATGAAAGGTGATCTCACCCGCACCGGCCACCGGGTTGATGTTCTCGCCATCGTTGAAAACCTTCACCACATCGACGCCGGCTTTGCGCTGTTCACGCACGGCCTTTCTGAGCGCCCAGGGGCCATCGGCGATCTGGCTGAGGCCGCCGCTGGAGTCGATATTGCTGGCGGTGGCGCCGAGATCACGCCCGGCAGCAAGCAGCCTGGGGCCGATGATGCGGCCATCGTTGATGGAGTCACGCAGCGCTACGTCGATAGCGTAGGTCGAACCGAAGCTCACGGCCGCGGTGAACCCCGAACGCAGCATCAGCTCCGCGTTACGCACAGCGGTGATCGTAGCAATCTCCACCGGCGTCTCGCCGATGGCAAACGGGCTTGCGTCGGCGAAGGACAGATGCGCGTGGGTCTCCGTCATACCCGGCATGACGAACTGCCCCGCGGCATCAAATCGAGGCTCGTCCGCCGGCATGTCAGGCAGGCCAGCGCGCGGTCCGGCATATCGCACACGGTCGCCGTCGAGCCATAACACGGCATCTTCGATTGCCGCATCATCAAGCGCCGTAAACAGGCGCGCATTCTCAATGAGCATGGTGCTGCCCTCCGCTCAGTCGACGAAAAACGCTTCCTTCATTTCACCATTCGGCCCATAGACCGGCTCGCCGCGTTCGACGAGATACGCCTGGTTGATGCTTTCCTTGATATTGGCACCGTGCAGCAGTTCGCGCATCTTGTCGTAGTTTGGATGCTTGAAGTGGGCGACCAGGCTGTCGTTGTCGTCCCACAGCTCATACACCTGAATGCGCGTAGGCACCGAAGGGTCCGGCGCGAAGCAGTAGGCCTGGCAACCGGCCTCCTCCTGGCGCGTGGCCATCTGCACATCAGCGGTAATGGCGACCGCATGATCGCGATCTGCCTGGTTTTCGAATTCGAGCGCTGCAACGACAATAATCATTGGTTTTTCTCCGTCTGCTGGGTCCACCGTCTGTGCGACGGTCCTTCGACGCCCCGCTTGGCTCCCGCATGTTCGGGGTACACGGTGGCGGTGTAGATGTCGCCATGGGCGTCCATGGCCATCTGATGAATGTAGATTGCGAGGTTGTCCCGACGTTCGAGCACCTCGCCGGTGTCCTCGTCGAGAATCGCCAGATCGCTCATGTTGTCGCTGGCATAGATGCGGTTGCCGTAGGTGGCGAGGCTCAACGGCGTGATGTGCGTCCACTCGTCGATGTAGTTGCCTTCGGCGTCCAGGCGCTGGATACGGTGCTGGCAACCTGGATCGGGCTGGGTTCGTACCGGATCGATCTGCCCGGGCACCGTCATGTAGTCATGGAAATTACCGCCACACAGGTCAGCAACCAGCAGGCGGCCCTGGGAATCTTCAGTAATGGCATGAGGCGTGTTGAATTCTGCAGGCCCTCGCCCCCATTGCCCCACCGACCGGATAAACTCTCCGTCGGGCGTGAAGAAGACCAGCCTCGAGTTCCAGTAGCCGTCTGCAACGACAATATTACCGTTCTGCTGAACCAGTACGGCTGTGGGGCCGTTGAAATGCTTGTCGTCACAACCCCATTCGGCAAAGGTGCCGAGCGTCAGCAGCAGTTCGCCCTCCGGCGTGTACTGTTTCACCGTGTGGCCGTCGCGGTCGGTGGTCCAGAAGCTGCCATCTTTTTCGATGTAGAGCGTGTGCCCGCCCAGCGCAAATCCCGGCTCGTCCGAAGGCCCCCACTTGCCGAGATAGTCGCCTTCGCGGCTGAACATGGAGATGCTGCTCTTGCCCATCTTGCTCGACATCGCCAGGGGATGCGCCGCCCAGTGCTCGATGTCGCGGGTAAAAAGGTAGACCACCCCTTCCGCATCCACCGCCACACCGGAGCCCATCTCGAACTGCATACCCTCCGGGTAGTGCGGCCAGTCTTCTACGAGCCGGTAGCCACCGCGCGGATCGTCATTGCCTGTGGCATCGGCCACATCGTGGGTTACGCACATGGTTTGCTCCCTCTCTCACACCCTGAATGAAAACTACCATGTAGCCGGCGCAGCGTCTCGCTCAAGTCGGGCCTCACATCCGTAAACGGAGCGCCGCCAATCGTTCCAGACGCGGATCATCAGCACCCAGCAATTCGACGATCGTCGCAGTGACGTGCGCAAAATCCAGCGTGCCCGCATCGCGCATGGCTTCCAGATCGGCCCAGTCCTTCGTGCGATCGAAAAACGCCTTGAACACCGCAAGATCGACGCAGCTGAGAAAGGGTACACGCTCACCGGCAAAGTCCTCCCAGCGGACCCGGGAAGCAAGCGCCTCATGATAAGGGGTGCTGTTGAAATACAGATCCACCGGCGTGTGCTCCCACCACAGCCGGTGCTGCAGGTCTACTCTAAGACGCTGCCGATCCTGAGCAGAACAGCTGACGCCTTCAGGGAGTGCGGCCAGCACCCGGTCGAGGTCATCCTTACCAACAAGCACGTTGATGTCGATATCGATGGTTGCCCGGGCCTGTTCGGTGCACCAGGCAAGCGCCAGCGCACCACCGAACGCGTGCGGCACTTCGGCCGCTTCCAGCGAGCGGTGACAGATCAGAATCTTCTCAACGAGCTCAGTCATTTGAAGCGCCCATGAGCCGCGCGAAGTTGGGCGCGTCGAGCGACCTCTTCGGCGAGCTCGGAAACTGCTCGGCCAGGCGCAGAACCTGCACGAGCTCCTCACCTCTAGGCAGCCCGGCGCGTTCTCTGATCCTCGGCCGCAGGGTGACGTCGGCGGCCTGGTTACACGCCTCGAGAATACGTTGAAAAGTGCGCAGCGTCGGCGACTTCCGCCCTCGCTCGTAGGCGATCAACGTCGCGTGCGACGTACCCGCTCTGGCCGCCAGCTCCCGAAGGCTGAGGCCGGCCCGAACCCGCGCAAGCTGCAGACAGGCCTCCAACTGTGCAGTGGGAAACGAATCAGTGGGATCTGCGGCCATCGGGGCCCCCAAATTACGGTATTCAATTGGATACCAGACTAGAGGGGCAGGTCATCGCCGTCAAGGGCGCTCTTCAATGGCCGCCACGAAGCCAGACCTTAAGCCGGGCCCCGCCCCGGTCGCTTTCGCTGATTTCCAACCGCCCCTGGTACAGCTGCACGAGCTCAGCCACAACGCTGAGACCGATCCCCTGACCAGGCTGCATCTCGTCGGCGCGCGTACCGCGGCTGAGCACCTCCTGCCGCAGCGCTTCTGGAATGCCGGCGCCGTCGTCGTCCACGATCACCTCGACGCCTCCTTCGCTCGCACGGGCCACCACCGACACCCAGCTGTCGGCATACTTGAAAGCGTTTTCCAGGACGTTGCCCAGAATCTCCATGAGATCCCGCTCATCACCGCGCACCTTCAAGTCTTCGGGAACATCAGCCGCCAGCTGCAGGTTACGCTCGACGTAAGCCGCCTGCAGCGCTCGGAGTAACCGTGCGAGCAACGTCGCCAGATCCACCACGCCGCCCACGACAACAGGGCCGCGAACGGATGCGCGGCTGAGCTGATGATGCACGGTGGATTCCATGCGCTGAAGTTGGTCAGCAAGAAGCTCACGCTGGCTCTGCGAGCGATCGTCCAGGGCATTGCGGATCACCGCTAGAGGGGTTTTCAGGCTGTGAGCCAGATCTTCCAACGCGTTGCTGTAGCGGGCACGTGATCGCTGCTCGTGCTCCACGAAAGCGTCGAGATTTTCGGCAAGGTTGGCAAGCTCCGCCGGGTAACCGAGGCTCAGGCGTTCACGCTCACCCCGTTCGAGCTCGCGAACCTCCTCGGCCATCTGCCGAAGCGGCAGCAAGCCCCAGCGCAACGCGGCGAACTGTGCGGCGATGAACAGAAGCGCCACGGCCAGGGCACCGAGCGACAGGTTACGGCGGAAGCCACGAATGGCCGCTTCGAACTCCGTGGCGGCCGTGGCCACGGTAAAGGTCAGCACGTCGCCGTCGTCAGCACCCCAGATCACCGCCGTGCTCAGATAGTAGGTGCCAGGCCGGCTGCCGTTCATCTGCGTAAACACGAACTCACCCGGGGCACCGGCAAGCACTTCGCTGGGGAAACCGATATCCGTCGTGCGTGCGGATGTGGATTGCCACTCATCATCACCACCGACGATGCTGGCATAGAGGCCGCTCTCGGGCTGGTTGAGCCGGGGCTCAGGAGGCTCTTCCCGCAGCAGCACCTGTCCGTCCATCACATCCACAGCGCCCATCAGCGAATAGGTCACCAGACGCAACTGTTCCTCGGCGCCGGCGAGAACGCTGGCCTTGAAAGAGCGGTCGAGAATGTAACCGCCGAGAGAGAGGCAGGTACCGAGAACGAGGGTCGTGGTGAACAGCAGCCGGGTCTGGATGCCTGCCTTCAAACGCTCTCTTCCGTGGCGAAACGATAACCCTGGCCGCGAACCGTGCGGATCGGGCTCTCCGGCTTGATCTTTTTCCGCAGACGGCCCACGAACACTTCGATGACGTTGCTGTCGCGGTCGAAGTCCTGCTCGTAAAGATGGTCGGTGAGCTCCGTTTTGGAGATCACCCGGTTGGGGTTCAGCATCAGATACTCGAGCACTTTGTACTCGTATGCCGTCAGCTCGACCGGAGCGCCGGCAACCCGCACTTCTTTACGTGCGGTGTCCAGACGCAGCTCCCCATGCTCGAGCAACGGCGATGCGTAACCGGCGGCACGAC
>JAUIKX010000131.1 GCA_030430515.1 Gammaproteobacteria bacterium
TGTGCATGTGGTGACCTCCAGCGACCGCAAGGTGCGTCTGACTACCTGGGCGCACCCTGAAGGCCAGGGGCGGATTGACATCGAAGACCACGTACTACTCTGCCCGGGCAGCCGGATCGATTCGGCGGAGCGGGTACGTATCGGCGCGGGCACCATGCTCGCGGCAAACGTTTACGTTACCGATGCGGACTGGCACGACGTGTACGATCGCGCCCGCCCCATCGGCAACCATGCGGCAGTAGAGATCGAAGAAGATGTCTGGCTCGGCGACAGCACCATTGTCTGCAAGGGTGTGCACATCGGCCGCAACAGCGTGATCGGCGCGGGCAGTGTCGTGGTGAAAGACATTCCCGCCGGCGTCATCGCCGCTGGCAATCCGGCTAAGGTGGTGCGGGAACTCGACGCAGCTACGCCGGTCGTTGGACGAAGCCAAGCGTTGGCCGACCTGGAAGCCACGGAGTGGCAGACCCGGTCGATCGAGCGCTACGTCATGACCGGCAATGGTTGGCTTCAATGGTTGAGCAGCCTCATCGCTCCGACACGTCGCGACTGAACTACTGCCTGGGCAGCCTATACACCGGCGCAGGGCCAGACTGAGTGGATCGGTAAGGATTGATGTCCACCCCACCCCGACGCAGAAACAAGCCCATCACAGTAAGTTCCTGCGGCGCACAACGTGTCATCAGCTCAGTGAAAATCTGCTCCACGGTCGCTTCGTGGAACGCCTCGTGACGGCGGTAGGAAATGAGGTATTCGAGAATGGATTCTCTGGCGAGTTCCCGCCCCAGATATTCGATCCAGATCGTTGCCCAGTCAGGCTGGCCTGTTACCGGGCAGACGCTGCGGAACAGATGAGAGTAAACCACCTCCCGCGTCACGGCATCCGATGCATAGGCGAGCAGGTCGGGCTTGGGGCGGTAATGTTCTATAGCGACATCGAGCGCATCCAGACATGTGCCTGGTAGCCGGGCCGGCGCTTCAGCGAGCTGCTCAGCGGTCAGCATCTGCACGTCCACCGGTGCACGCACCGCCACTTTCAGGTCGCTTTCCAGGGTGCTGCGCACCTCCCGGGGCTCTGCAAAGCGGGTCTGGGTGTAGGAGTTGAGGTAGAGCTTCATGCTCTTGCTCTCGATAATATGAGAACTCGTGCACGGAACGCGGATACGCAGAACAGCTACCTGCGGCTTGCCACGGCTGTTGAGCCACGTGAATTCGTAGGCATGCCACAGGTCTTCACCGAAGAAGTGGGACACTTCAGACGGGCGGGAATCAGCCCGCGCTATGGGGTGCAGAAGCGATGGCGTGTACGTGTCGGCGTACTCGACCTCACTTCCCAGAGGCGATTGCTTCAATGGCTCGTCCCGAACGCTCATCGGCCTATTATGCGCCCCATACAATCCCCTTGCACTTGTTCCCGGCATGGTTAGTCTACCGCTGGGGGAAGTACAAAAGCCCGGGCGGGCGTCGCAAGTTTGCTAGAACATTTCCAATATCTGACCGCGCGTTTTTCGGAACTCGCCTGGGGGCCATGGCTGCTCGTTCTTCTGTTGGGAGGCGGCTTCTATTTTCTGCTCGCCAGCCGCTTTCTGCCTTTTCGTTACCTCGGCCATTCCTGGGCACTTCTGCGAGGCAGATACAGCGACCCGGACGACCCCGGGCAGATCAGCCATTTTCAGGCCTTATCCTCCGCGCTTTCCGGCACGATCGGCATGGGTAATATTGCCGGCGTCGCGCTGGCCATCTACGTGGCCGGCCCCGGCGCGATCTTCTGGATGTGGGCAACCGCAATACTCGGCATCGCCACGAAATTCTTCACCTGTACGCTGGCCGTTATGTACAGAGGCAAGGACAGCGCGGGTGAACTTCAGGGTGGGCCGATGTACGTCATACGCGAAGGTCTGGGGTCACGCTGGCAGCCTCTTGCGCTGTTCTTCGCCGTGGTCGGGCTGATCGGTTGCCTCCCGGCTTTCCAGACCAACCAGCTCGTGCAGGTGCTGCGAGACGTGCTGTTCATCGGCAACGGCTGGCTCTCGGCAGACACAGATCCGCTGCTCTTCAACCTGCTCGCCGGCGCCATTCTCGCCACCTGCACCGCTGGCGTGATCTTCGGTGGCATACGTCGTATTGCCCACGTGGCCTCCGCAGCGGTGCCGTTCATGGCGGGACTTTACCTGCTTTCGACGTTGACCGCCCTGGCGCTCAACGTCGACCGGGTACCCGGAGCGTTCGCATTGATCCTGGCAGACGCGTTCACGGGAGAAGCCGTGCTCGGCGGTGCGCTGCTCATGGTCATTCTCGAAGGTGTCAAGCGCGGCGCCTATTCCAACGAGGCGGGTATCGGCACGGAGTCCATGGCCCATGGCGCGGCACGCACGGCAGAACCGGTACGCGAAGGGCTGGTGGCCATGGTCGGCCCCATCATCGATACGCTCATCATCTGCACAGCCACCGCGCTGATGATTCTGGTGAGCAATGTCTGGCAGCACAATGACGCCAACGGCGTGACGCTGACGGCGGCAGCCTTCACTCAGCTGCTCGGCACGCCGGGAACGGTGATCATTTTCATCTGCGTGGTGAGCTTTGCCGTCACCACCATCTTCACTTACTCGTTCTACGGTACCCAATGTGCGAGCTACGTATTCGGTGCTCAGCACAAACAGCACTATCGCTGGGTGTACATCGGTTTCATTCTGGTGGCGGCGGTCATCAGCCTCGAGTCGGCCATCAGCATCATCGATGGGGCATTTGCGTTGATGGCCGTGCCCACAATGGTGTCCACCCTTCTGCTCTCTCCCCGAGTGTTCGCCGCGGCGAAAGCTTACTTCGCCAAAATCTGAGGAGTCCTGATATGTCACTGCCCGAGAACCTGCGCCAAGCAAAGCCCGCAAGCCCGGCTACCCGGGCCGCTCAGACTGAGGTCAGAGCAAGCCTGCCGTTTGAAAACCGGCAGAGTTTCGAGGATGCGGCCCGCGGTTTCATCGCCACGATCGATCCGCTCACGATCCCCCACGCCCGTGGTGGTCGGAATGCCTACGACCTGAGCCGGGTCGGCTTTCTGAACGACGATGCCCCCGACACCGTGAACCCGAGCCTCTGGCGCCAGGCACAGCTCAACGCCCAGCATCACGGCCTGTACGAAGTGACCGACGGCATCTATCAGATCCGCTCGTTCGACCTCGCCAACATGACGCTGATCCGTGGTGAGCGCGGCTGGGTCATCATCGACCCGCTGACCAGCACGGAATCCGCCAAAGCCGGATTGGATTTGGCCAACAGACAACTTGGCGAACGCCCGGTGACAGGGTGCATCTACACCCACTCACACGTGGATCATTTCGCGGGCGTGCTCGGTGTGCTGAACCCTGAAGATGCGGCAAGCGGCAGAATTCCCGTTGTCGCACCCGCAGGTTTTACCGAAGAGTCGATGTCTGAAAACGTGCTGGCCGGAAACGTCATGAATCGCCGCGCCACCTACATGTACGGCAACCTGCTCGAGCCTTCGCCAACAGGCTTCGTCACGACAGGTCTGGGTGCGGCTCTGAGCATGGGCACCACGGGTTTCGTACCGCCCAACGACATCGTCTCGACCACCGGTGAAACCCGCTCCATCGATGGCGTCGAGTTCGATTTTCAAATGGCCAGCGGCACCGAAGCACCGAGCGAGTTCGTCTTCTATCTACCGCAATACAAAGCACTGTGCATGTCGGAGATCACGTCCCACCATCTGCACAACGTCTACACCCCGAGAGGTGCGCAGGTGCGTGATGCCCTGGCCTGGTCAGCGCAGATCAACGAAAGCATCGAGCGCTACGGAGAAAAACTCGAGGTTCAGTTTGCCTCACACCACTGGCCCATCTGGGGCCGCGAGGCGGCCGTCGAGTATCTCGGCAAGCAACGGGACCTCTACAAGTTCATTCACGACCAGACGCTGCGACTGGCGAACATGGGCTACACCAAGGAAGAGATCGCCGAGCAAGTGGAACTGCCCGATGCATTGGGTAAGGAATTCTACAACCGCGGCTACTACGGAAGCGTGCACCACAATGTCCGGGCCGTTTACGTGAAATACCTGGGTTACTTCGACGGCAATCCATGCACGCTCCACCCGCTGCCGCCATCAGCATCCGGCGCCCGATACGTCGCATTCATGGGGGGAGCCGACGCTGTCGTCGAGAAAGCCCACGCCTCCTTCGAAGAAGGCGACTATCGTTGGGTGGCCGAGGTGCTCAACCACGTGATGATGAGCAACCCGCAACATGAAGCTGCACGCACTCTGCTGGCTGACGCGCTGGAACAGATGGGCTACCAGGCGGAATCAGCTCCGTGGCGGAACTTCTACCTGACCGGTGCGCTGGAGCTACGCCAGGGCACACCGCGCGGCAGCCGCTATGCGGCCAGCGAAGGCATCGCTCGCGGCATGCCGCTCGAACACCTCTTTCAGGTGCTCGCAGTGCGTCTCAACCCGGATCGGGCAGATGGTTTGAACATCAGCATTGATATCGTGCTGACCGAACCCGACGAGACTTGGCGGCTGGATGTCTGTAACAGCGTACTGCATGCCCACAGAAACACACCGAGCGGCAACGGCGCGACGACACTGCACGCAGATGCGCTCAGCTTCAAACGCATGATGCTGGGGCTGGCTGACGCCGAAGCCCTGTTCAACCAGGGCGCGCTCACAATCGAAGGCGATGCCACGGCCCTCAGCACGCTCACCGGCCTGTTCGATACCTTTGAACGGCGCTTCCCGATCGTAGAACCCAGAACCGAGTCCTCATCCGGAGACCTTCCATGACCGATCCAATCGTCGAGACCACCAGCGGACCGATACAGGGCCGCAGCAAGCGTGGGGTTCATCTGTTTGCCGGTATACCGTATGCGGCGCCCCCCTTAGGGCAGCGACGCTTCATGCCGCCCGAAAAGCCTGAAAGCTGGACGGAAGTCTTGAACACCCGACGTTTCGGGCCCGCAGCGCCGCAGGTTGCCAGCGGCGGCCTCACCAACGCCACCGAGGTACGTTGGAGCGAAGACTGCCTGACCCTGAACGTGCAGACGCCAGCTCTGGACAACGGCGACCGGCCGGTGCTCTTCTGGATTCACGGCGGCGGCTACCGCAACGGCCAGGGCGCCATACCCTGGTACAGCGGCCAATCTTTCTGCACCAACGGCGATATCGTCGTGGTCACCATCAATTACCGTCTCGGAGCTTTCGGCTTCACCGACCTCTCACGGTTCGGCAGCGCCTACGAGAACTCCGGAGTGCTCGGCACGCTCGACCAGATCGCCGCGCTTCAGTGGGTGCAGGAAAACATCGCACGTTTTGGCGGCTCGCCCGGCAAAGTCACCATCGCCGGAGAGTCCGCCGGCGCATTCAGTGTTTCTACGCTGCTCGGTTGCGCACAGACCCGGGGATTGTTCCGCGGCGCCATCGCCCAGAGCGGCGGCGCTCACCACACGCTGCCGAAAGATGCCGCATCCCAGGTGACCGACTGGTTTCTGGCACACCTGAATGCCGACGATCCGGAGACTCTGTCAGAAGTCAGTGCCGAGGCGATACTCGAAGCGCAGGGTGCGACGCTCCGTGATCTCGAATCCGGCGCCGGTTTCATCAACAAGCTGGGCGTCGCTGTTGCGCCCTTCTATCCCGTGCACGGCACGCCACTGCTACCCGTCGCACCGATCAACGCCATCCGCGACGGTGTCGGCAGTTCGATCCCGCTCCTCACCGGCAGCAACCGCGACGAGACGACGCTCTGGGGTTATGGCAGTGTGGACGCGGCAAAGCTCGAACGGGCCGCCAGAACCTACGGCGCCGAGGTGCCGCTGGCGGTTTACCGAAAACGGCACCCGGGCACCAGCGATAACGATCTGCTTATCCGCATGACGACGGACCATATGTTCCGAATTCCGGCTATCCGCATGGCCGAGGCCCGGGAAGAGAACGAAGCCCATACCTGGATGTACTGGTTCTGCTGGCCGTCCAGAGCTTTCGACGGACGGCTGGGAGCAACTCACGCGCTGGAAATTCCGTTCGCCTTCAACAACCTGAATCAACCGGGCGTCGACGTGTTCGTGGGTCCCGGCGATCTACCTACGGCGGTCGCCGAGGAAATGCACGCCGCCTGGATCCGTTTCATCCGTGATGGCGAACCGGGCTGGGACAGGTACACATCCGGCGAGCGGCTGACCTATCGTTTCGACGAGTCATCAGAGCTTCTTGCAGATCCTGACGCTGAGGAGCGACAGGCCTGGGAGGGCGTACGCTAAACACGGTACAATCGCTACGTGAACTCAACCCGCTCCAACCGTTTCATGAGGCAACTGCTGCTTACGCTGACCGGGCTCGCCCTGGCGGCCAGGCTGGTGGTACCTGCAGGCTTCATGCCTGCGCCCGTGGAATCCGGTTGGCCGCTCTCGCTTTGCGGCGACGGTATACCCGCTGTCGTCATGGCCGGGCTCACCGGTCAGGCACATCATCATCACCACCATCATCACAACTCGCCGGACGCAGGGTCAGATAGCGGACGCGCACCGGAATCCTGTGACCTGGGCGGCGGTCTTGCTGCAGACCTCACCGTTTCTACCGGTTTTGAGCTGAACGAAACGCTTGCGGCGCAACCGCTCCGCATTGAGGCCACACGCGCAAACGCCCAACAACGTCCGTTCAGGCGTTACCACTCCAGAGCCCCACCCCGCCTCAGCTGAAGTACGCAGGGCGCTGTCGCGCCTTACCCTTTTCAATCAGCTTAGGAATATTTCATGAAACTCATCACCGCCACTCTGGCGGTGTATGCGCTGTCCGGCGCATATGCCCATCCAGAGGAAATGGCAGCAGACATGGAGGAAGTGGTGGTCGTCGGCCAGCACGAGCTCCGCACAATCGAACTGCAGGACACCACCGGGCTGACGGTCGATACCGCTCAGCTCCTGAAAGCCGCCGCGGGGGCCAACGTCGTCAGCAACGGCCCCATCACCGGCATGGCACACATTCGCGGCATGTCGCGATTTCGTGTGGCCACCCACATCGACGGGGCCATGATCAGCCCAGGCGGGCCCAACTGGATGGACTCACCGCTATCCTATGCGCCTGCAGCAACCCTGGAAAAGCTCTCGGTGCACCGGGGCATTGCGCCGGTCAGCGCCGGCGCAGAGACCATTGGCGGTGTCATCAGCACCGATTCATGGCAGGGCGATTTCACCGACACATTCGAAACCGCCGGTCGCATCAGAACCGGCACTCAGACCCAGAACGAGGCAAAGGTACTGAGCGGCACCATCGTGCTGTCCAATGCCAACCACAAGTTGCGCCTCGGAGCACTGGATGAATCCGCGGATGATCGGGAGTTCGACGGTGGGAAAGTGCTGCCCACAGAGTATGAGCGCAACCGCTACGACATCGGCTATGGCGTTCGCTCTGGCGACCATGATTTTTCCGTCAGCCATACCCACGTAGACACCGGAGACTCCGGCACGCCGGCACTGCCCATGGACATCGAGTACATCGACTCGAACCTCGGCAACTTCAACTACCGATTTGCACCGGACGGAGTGGAGCGGATCTCGCTACGCCTGTACGTCAGCGATATCGACCATGGCATGACCAACTTCCACATGCGCAGCGCCCCCACGCCGGATCGCTGGCGACGCAACATCACCGCAGGTGACAACCTGGGCGGCAAGCTGACCGCGAGCTTTGGCGAGTGGCGCTATGGCGTCGATTTCCACGCGGAAACCCATGAATCAGATATCGGCAATCCCAACAACCCGATGTTCTTCGTCACAAACTTCCATCGCGCAGAAAGAGCGATCGTTGGACTCTTCGCGGAACGCACGTGGCGCATGGGCACCGGCACCCTGGAAACCGGCGTGCGCTACAACCGCGTGACGAGCGATGCTGGAGAAGTCAACGCGACGCCTGCCATGATGGGTATGCCGGCCGCCGTGATGTTGAGAGATCGCTTCAACAACGCCGACCGTTCCAAAACGGATACAGCCCTCGATTTCGCTTTGCGCCTGCGCCAGCCGGTCGCTGAAAACACCGCCGTGTACGCAGGCATATCACGTAAAACGAGAGCGCCTGCCTACCAGGAGCGCTACCTGTGGCTGCCGATGCAAGCCACCGCAGGTCTCGCTGACGGCCGCACGTACACAGGCAATCTGGAGCTCAAACCAGAAGTCGCCATGGATCTGGAGGCGGGCTTCGATTGGCACTCTGAATCAGTGCAGGTTTTTCCCCGCATTTACTACCGCCACATCGACGACTACATCACCGGCATGCCGAGCAGCGACATGCCGGCGAACATGTTCGCGATGATGATGGGCGGCAGCGCGCCCCTGCAGTTCAGCAACGTCGATGCCCGCATGTGGGGCTTCGATGTGGACTGGCATGTCAACTTTAACGATCATTGGCGTCTGAGCGGCGTCGTTGACGTGCTTCGAGCGGAGCAGCGCGATGGCGGTGAGGATCTCTACCGCATGCCGCCAGCCAACGCGCTGATCAATCTGCAGTACACCCGCGGGGCTTTATCGCTCAGCGGAGAGGCACAAGGTTATGCCCGGCAGGACCGCGTTTCCGGGATCAACAGCGAAACCGAGTCATCGGGATATGTGCTGCTCAACCTGAACGCCGTTTGGGCACTCAACGATCAGGTGAGAATCAATATGGGCATCGAGAATCTCGCCGATCGCGTCTATCGGGATCATCTTGCGGGCGTCTATCGGGTGGGCGCCAACCCCGATCTCGCGCTGGGTGAACGGATTCCGGGAGCCGGCCGCAACGCCTACCTGCGCGTGGATCTGCGCTGGTAGGCTTCGCATGGGAGTGGGGCTGACTCTCCTCGGCCTTACTCCGCTTCCACGTCCTGCCGACAGGGGTTGAGCTTATTCAGTTGCATCTGGCTGCATGGGTCTTCTTCTGGGCCTCCAGGCTTAGTGGCCTTGAGAAGAAATCGATCGGTCTTTCCGCGCAGTCCTTCGGCAAAAACGAACTGACTGCGATCATCGAACACGTTGCTGAGCAGATCGCTTTCACTGACTTCAAAGCCCACCCTTTCCAGCACTTCGATCGCCTGAGACTTCTGCATGCGATGTAGCGCCGCATTGTCAGCGCCATCGTTTCCGTCGTGGTCGATCACCCCGAACACGCCGCCTGGTTTGAGGATGCCGTACGCGATCCGCGAAAGCCCCTGAGCCTGAGCGGGGTCCCGATTGTAAACATCGTGGAAATTCAGAGCGGTCAGCACCAGATCCACCGATTCTGGCGCGATGTCCATCTCAGCGATCTCTACATCGAGCCTCGAAACGTTCGGCAATCGGTCGCCAGCCAGGCGCGCTGTGAGCGCCTTGTCATTGGCACCATCCCTGAATTTGAGCACCATGGCCGGATTCTGCGCGTAGACCC
>JAUIKX010000132.1 GCA_030430515.1 Gammaproteobacteria bacterium
ACCATCGCGGATGGGCGGTCCAAACCCAAGAGTCGATCCCGGCCGCAGCTCCAGAACCGCCTGAGCGAGTACGTGTGCGAGGCTGTGCCGCACCCGATACAGCGCATCGTCTTCGACGGCATCACCGCTGTGTTCAAACTGTGCCATGGATCTTCTCCTGTCGTTCTTTTTACATCACGTCTTTTTCGGCGCCCAGAACCAAAAAACCCCGGAAGGCGTACCACCCGGGGTTGATCTGATGAATCCCGCGGCGGCTGTTATGGGAGCCGCCGTGCGCGTTGTCTCAAACTGGCAAACGCAAACACGACGGCCACCTGGTAGTGACGTCGGTCGTGCTTTCAGTCGTGATAGAGTTTGGGTAACGCATAGTCCCGCAATGATAGTCGCGCCCGCACTGATTGCAACTTGCTGTGCAGGCAGATCAACAAACCGTTCAAGGAAAGGAACTCACTTGAGCAGCATCATCGGTATCGATCTCGGCACCACCAACAGCCTGATCGCGGCATGGCACAACGGTGAAAGCCGGCTGATCACCAATGCAGCAGGCAGCTACCTGACGCCCAGCGCGGTCAGCTTCGACAACGACCACGTTCTGATCGGCGAAGCCGCCGCCAACCGGGTCATCACCCATCCGGCCGAGACATTCTCGTACTTCAAGCGCGACATGGGCACGCCGAAACGGTTCGGCAACGGCCGCAAAGCGCTGCGTGCCGAGGACCTTTCTGCGCTGGTCATACGCCAGCTGCTGGATGACGCCGAACTGGTGCTCGGCACGCGTCCCAGCGAGGCAGTCATTTCCGTGCCCGCCTACTTCAGCGATGCTCAAAGGCATGCGACCCGCGCAGCGGGGCAGATCGCCGGCCTGACTGTAGAGCGGCTCATCAACGAACCAACCGCAGCAGCCATGGCCCACGGGCTCCATGAAAACGCAGACGGCCGAACAATCGTCGTCATCGACCTCGGCGGCGGAACCCTGGATGTGTCGGTGGTGGAGTGCTTCGATGGGGTCATGGAGGTGCACGCCAGTGCCGGTGACAACAATCTCGGCGGACGGGACTTCGATGAGCTGCTCCGGGCCTGGTTCGTGAAGACCCACAGCATCGACTATATCGGCCTCGAGCTATCCGCGCGCAACCGGTTGGTCAGGGCCTGCCAGCAGGCTCGGCATGACCTGTCGAGCTCACACAACACGGAGCTGACGATCACAGCCGGCAAGGGCCGACGTCAGAAGACATACACCTCGGCGCTGGACCGGGCGCATTTCGAGAAGCTGGCCGCGCCGCTACTCAATCGCCTGCAGATTGTCGTGGAGCGCGCCATTCGCGACTGCCGCCTGTCGCTCCAGGCCATCGACGACATCGTGCTCGTAGGTGGCGCCACCCGCATGCCCGTGGTTCGTAACCTCATCGGCCGGATGTTCCGGCGCCTGCCAGCCGCCAACGTGGATCCGGATCAGATCGTCGCGCGCGGTGCGGCCATACAGGCTGCACTGAAAGCAAGAGACAGCTCGCTGGAAGACGTGGTGCTCACCGACGTTTCGCCGTACACCCTCGGTATCGGCATTGCTCGGGAAACCGATCGAGATCAATGGAGCGAGGGCTTTTACCTCCCAATCATCGAACGCAACTCCCGGGTACCCGTCAGCCGGATGGATACCGTCCATCCCATTTCTGAGCTTCAGAAAACCGTCACCGTGCCGATTTTTCAGGGCGAGAGCCGACTGGTGAAAAACAACATCAGACTCGGCGAGATCGAAGTGCCGGTCGGCAAAGGGGATGATCGCAGTGTGCAGGTTCGTTTCACCTACGATATCAACGGCATTCTCGAGGTCGACGTCGAGGTCCCCGGTACAGGTGAACATCGCAACCTGGTCATCAACAGCTCAGGAAAAATGCTGAGCGAAGAGGACATCCGCAAGAGCCTTCAGTCCATCAGCCACCTCAAGGTGCTACCACGTGAAACGATCCAGAACGTCACCACGCTGTCCCGCGCCGAGCGGATGTATGAAGAAGCCCTTGGCGAGGAGCGCAGCTACATTGGTGAGCTGATCGCCCGATTCGAGCGCATTCTGGACGGCCAGGACCCCGAACAGATCGACGCAGCAAGAGCCGAGCTTGCTCAGCTTCTCGACGATCTGGACCAGGGGCGTTTTCGTTGAACGCCTGGGAAGTTCTGGAGATTGACGCCACCCGCGACGTACGGGCCATCAAATCTGCCTACGCAAAAAAACTGAAGATAACCCGCCCTGACGATGACCCGGATGCCTATCATGTGTTGGTGCGGGCCTACGAACAGGCTCTGGAATACGCTGCTGGAGAGGCACCGGACGACCCCATGCCGGCTGCCGCGGACACCTCGATCCTGGATGCCGATGCAGCAGATGATGAGGCGCCGGATGCCGCCGTCATCTACATCAACAGGCTGCAGGGTTGGCTGTCGACCCCCATGCCCTGGGACGACAGCGACACCTACGTAGCGCTTCGCGATGATCCGGTGCTCGATGAGCTCGAGCACCGCGAGCCCCTTCGCCTGTGGATACTCGAAGCGCTCATCGAGCGGCGAAATGCCCGTGATGAAGCGATCGAAGACTGGCGCTTCGCAAGGGTCGTACAGGCATTCAATGAAAAGCTGGGGTGGCAGGCCCACGAGCTCGAGCTTGCCCACTACATCAACGAAAACGATCTCGACTGGCTGGCAATGACGCTGCAACCTGGCAGTGGCGCCCACACTGAAACATCCGACAGCACCAGCGCGCGGCTGAGCAACTACCTGTTCAAAGCGATCGCGATATTCTTCATCGTCATGTTCGTCATCCGCTGTCCGGCCTATCTCGAAAGCCTGAGCGGCAACATCTCGGGTCAGCTCAGCGAGCTCGACCAGCAGATGCTGGAGGTCGTTTACGAACGCACACAAAGAGGCGCACACGATGAAGCGTTATCGATCGTAAGCGAGCAACTCGAACGGTTCGGCGATGATGGTCCGCGCATGGCGCCCTGGCTCCGGGCCCGCGGCGTGCTGTACTGGCAGATGAAGCGGTACGAAGCTGCGCGGCAGGACCTGAAGCGTGCCGTCGCAGTAACGAACGAGAACGATATCGATCTTCTCAATCTGCTCGCCTGGTTCTACGCAGTGGCAGACGACCCCAAAGTTCGTGACGGGCAGCGCGCCGTGGCGCTGGCCCTGAAAGCCAACCGGCTGGCACCTGAGTCCGTTCCCTTGATCGACACGCTGGCTGCCGCCTACGCTCGCAACGGAGAATTTCCGCAGGCAATCGAGGAGCAGAAACGAGCGCTTGGGCTCCTGAAGGTCGAAGACCCGAACCGCAGAGGGTTTGAGCTTCGCCTGGAAATGTACGAAAGGGGTGAAGCGTACACCGACGGTTGACCCATGTAGAATCGACGCATGGAACAGCTGACAGAATCTCTTCTGACCTGGGCGTTGCCACTTGCCATCGTGGCGGCCGTATCAACGCTCTTCGCCTGGCTACTATCCCGCCTTCTGCCGGCCGATGCCGAAAACAGCCTGCCAAGACAGCTTGCTTTCGTGATTCTGGGGCTGCTCGTGCCGGTGGCGCTCATTCTCGCACTCCCTCTGGAAAGTGAAACCCGCGGCCAGCTTCTCAGCCTCTTCGGTCTCGTCGTCACCGCCATCATCGCGCTGGCGTCCACGAGCACGGTAAGCAACGTCATGGCCGGCCTGACGTTGCGCGGCATGAACAACTTTCGGCTGGGCGACTTCGTACATGTCAACGAGTACTTCGGCCGCGTCACCGAGCGCGGGTTGATGCACACCGAAATTCAGAGCGAAGACCGAGACCTGATCACCCTGCCCAACGTTTACCTGGCGCAGAATCCGGTCAAGGTGGTGCGCTCTTCCGGCACCCTCATCTCCACCGATGTTTCCATCGGTTACGACGTGCACCGGGTGAAGGTCACAGATGCCCTGCTCGTCGCTGCAGCCGATGCCGAGCTCAGAGATGCGTTCGTGCAGATCACCGAGCTCGGTAGCTTTGCCATCCATTACCGTGTCAGCGGCTTTCTGAGCGATGTCTCCAGCCTGGTCAGCAAGCGCACCCAGTTGCGCGCTAAAGCGATCGACGCGCTCCACGCGGCCGGCATCGAAATCATGACACCCAACGTCATGGCACAGCGTCCGCTGCACAGTGAAGCTGCCCTGCTCCCCCCCGCACACTACGGCGCGGAGCCCACGCCCACCCAGGCTGCCGAGCAGCTGATGTTCGACAAGGCGGAAGTAGCCGCCCGCATCGACAAATTCAACGCCGACAAGTTGCGCCTGGAGGGTGAGATCGCCGAACTCAGCGATGACCCCGACGGCAACGAGCACCGCATCCGCTGGCGGCAACGGCAGATCGAAGCGCTGGATGAAATGCTCAGCACGCTGCATCAGGGACACGACGCTTGAAAGCGGCATGGTCCGCCCCCACAAAGCGGGAATGGACATCGATCATGACTTCGAGAACGACAGCGCTCCGGTAGAACCCTCTGGACAGCAGATCATGCTGCCCGGCGAAGGCCTGCCTGGGCTTCTTCACGTGCTGCCGCAGGAGCAGCGGCCCTTTTTCCCCGGGCAGGCCATTCCGCTCCTGATGAGCGCCGATGTCTGGCAGCCCACTCTGGAAGCCATCCGCGACCGGGGAGACAATGTCGTTGGTCTCATCGCCACGCGGCAGGATTACGACGACGTCCCGGCAGCAGGCGACCTGTACGACGTGGGCACGGTCTGCCGGGTGCACCGGGTGCATCGAGAGGGCGACATGCTGCAGGTGCTCCTGGAGGGCCTGAAGCGCTTCCGGGTGCGCCAGTGGAGCCGTGAGACTCCGCCGCTGCTGGCAAGCGTGCAGTATCTGGCTGATCGAACCGACGCGCAGAACGCCGAGCAGAAGGCTTACGCCGTCGCCATCATCAACACCATCAAAGAGCTGATTCCCTTGAACCCGCTCTACGGTGAGGAGTTGAAGGTATTTCTCTCCCGATCGAGTCCGAACCAACCCGCCATCCTGGCTGATTTCGCCGCCAGCCTGACCACGGCAAGCAAGGCTGATCTTCAGGATGTGCTGGAAGCCGTCGATCTGCAGAAGCGCCTGGAAAAGGTCGTGGAACTCCTCCACCGCGAGGTGAAAATCGCCGAAGCGCAAATGGAGATCCGTCAGCACGTTGAAAAGGAGATTCAGGGACACCAGCGCAAGCACGTGCTTCAGGAGCAGCTGAAATACATCCAGCAGGAGCTCGGCTTGTCGAAAGACGACAAGACAGCGGAGATCGAACGGCTGAAAGCCCGCGCTGATGAAATCGAACTCAGCGATGCCGCTCGGGAGCGCTTCGATGAAGAACTTTCCAAGCTGTCGATGCTCGAAACCGGCTCTCCGGAATGGAGCGTGACGCGGAACTACCTGGACTGGCTCACCGCCCTGCCGTGGGGGGAGTTCACCGACGACGCCACAGACCTGAACAAAGCCGCCCGGGTGCTCGACAGCCACCACGAGGGCCTGGATGACGTAAAGGAACGCATCCTCGAATTTCTCGCCCTGGGCATCAGCCGTGGTGATGCCGCCGGCACCATCATCTGCCTGGCAGGCCCGCCCGGTGTCGGCAAGACGTCGCTGGGCAAAGCAGTCGCCGAAGCGCTGAACCGGAAATTCTTCCGTTTCTCCGTGGGCGGTATGCGCGACGAAGCAGAGATCAAAGGTCACCGCCGTACCTATATTGGCGCCCTGCCCGGCAAACTCCTGCAGGCACTCAAAGACACCGGCTCTCAGAACCCGGTCATCATGCTGGACGAGATCGACAAGATCGGCGCTTCCTACCAGGGAGACCCCGCTTCAGCACTTCTGGAGGTGCTGGACCCTGAGCAGAACAGCCACTTCCGCGATCACTACCTGGACGTCGACTTCGATCTGTCGAAGGTGATGTTCATCTGCACCGCCAATCAGCTCGACACCATTCCGGGCCCCCTGCTCGACCGCATGGAGGTGATCCGGCTGTCGGGATACCTGGACAAGGAAAAGCTGGCCATCGCCAGAAAACATCTGTGGCCGCGCCAGCTGGAGCGGGCCGGCATCGACAGGAAGGATGTCCGTATCGACGCAGCCGCACTGCGCGAAGTCATCGAACACTACTCCCGCGAGGCGGGCGTGCGTCAACTGGACAAGCACCTTGCCGCCATCGTGCGCAAGGCCGTGGTGCGCACGCTGAAGGGCGAACAGACACCGCTACGCATCGGTAAAGCAGACATCCGGGAACTGCTCGGCGCGCCCCTGTATCAGAAGGAGCGCAAGCAGAGCGGCATCGGTGTGGTGACCGGCCTCGCCTGGACAGCGCTCGGTGGGGCGACGCTACCCGTGGAGGCGACGCTGGTGCATCGCAATGCTGCTCAGCTGAAGCTGACCGGACAGCTGGGTGAGGTGATGCAGGAGTCCGCCAACATCGCCCACAGCTATGTGCGGGCCAACGCAGCGAAGCTAGGCGTGGCCGAGGATTACTTCGACAGCGCAGCGCTTCATATCCACGTGCCCGCCGGAGCCACCCCTAAAGATGGGCCAAGTGCCGGCGTGACCATCGCTACCGCTCTGCTTTCTCTAGCGCTCGGCAAGCGCATGAAGGGTGGATTCGCGATGACTGGCGAATTGACGCTCACGGGTCAAGTCTATCCGGTGGGCGGAATTCGTGAGAAGCTTCTGGCCGCTAAACGTCAAGGGATCAAAAACGTGGTGCTGCCAGCGGATAACGAACGCGATGTGCAGGAAGTGCCCGAGCACATCCGCTCGGGAATCAACATCTACTACGCACGGCAATTCGACGAGGTGGCCTCGCTCGTTCTGTAGCTGAGGCTGCCGTTGCTCGTTTCTCATGCCCGATCTACCTGACGGTCACGCCATCGCTGCTATGGCGCTCACAGTGGTTGCACTGTGGGCGTTCACGCGGCCGTATATTCCTCTGGAATTTTCCAGTCTTGGCCTGATTGCCATTCTGGCGCTGGGGGCTGCGGTTTTCCCCTACCCAGGGCTCGAGCCCACCAGCTTCTTCGCGGGCTTCGGCCACGAGGCGCTGATTGCCGTCTGCGCACTCATGGTGCTCGGCCAGGGGCTGGTCAAAACCGGTGCGCTGGAGCCGGTGGGGCGCTGGCTCGCCCGCTCATGGAACACCGCCCCTTTTCTGTCGCTGCTCGCCACTCTGATCATAGGCGCCGTGTTTTCTGCATTCGTCAACAACACGCCCATCGTCGTACTGCTGCTGCCCATACTGGTGAGTGTCTGCATCCGCACAAACCGTTCGCCATCGGGCATTCTCATGCCCATGGGTTTCGCCACTCTGGTTGGCGGCATGGCCACGACCATCGGCACTTCTACCAATCTGCTGGTGGTCAGCGTGGCAGCAGATCTCGGACTGCCGCGCATCGGCATGTTCGATTTCGCGCTGCCGGCGGCGGCGGGTGCCGGCGTTGCGATCATCTACCTGTGGCTGATCGCACCACGCATGCTGCCGCACCGGGACATCGGCATCAGCAGCGTCTCCCCGAGGCTCTTTGAGGCACGTCTGCAGATCCGCAAAGACTCTCCGGTGATCGGCAAGAAGCTGGGTGACGCAATCGCCATGACGGATGGCGAGATGAAAGTCGTTCGCATACGCCGGGGCGGCACGTTTATCCTGCCGCTACCGGACGTGGAGCTGAAGGCCGGCGACCGCCTGCGGGTACGCGACACGCCGGTACGTCTGAAATCTTACGAAGATACATTGAAAGCGGTGCTCTACTCAGGCGAAACCCGGGTAGACGAAGAACACCCGCTTCAGGCCGAGAATCAGATGCTGGCGGAAATTGCCGTCGTGCAGGGTTCGACGCTCGACCGCGCCAACCTGTCGTTCACCCGCTTCCTGGACCGCTACCAGCTCGTCGTGCTGGCGCTGCACCGGGCGGGTAAAGACATCTGGCGCGCCAGCGAAGAGATTCAGGATGTCATTCTGCAGAACGGCGATGTGCTGCTGGTGCAGGGCCGTCGCGAGCAGATCGCGAGCCTCAGAGAAAACAGCGAGTTTCTCGTGCTCGACGGCGGCGTGGAGCTACCGACCACCAGCCGCGCACCGCTGGCACTCGGCATACTCATGAGCGTCATTCTGGTCGCGGCTTTCGGCATCGTACCCATCGCCATCGCCGCGCTGGCCGGCGGCTTTCTGCTCCTGGTCACCCGCTGCCTGCCGCTGGTGGAGGCCATGCGGGCGATTTCCACATCGGTCTACTTCGTGGTTGTGGCCAGCCTCGCCCTGGGCCATGCGCTCATTACCACCGGCGCCACCGCCTACATCACAGAGGTGTTTCTCGCGCTCACCAGCAATGCGGGGCCCACCATCGTACTGGGCTCGCTGATGATGCTGCTTGCCGTACTCACCAATGTCGTTTCCAACAATGCTGCTGCGGTGATCGGCACACCCATCGCTGTCGGTATCGCCCAGGAGTTGAATCTGCCCACAGAACCGTTCGTGCTGGCCGTGCTGTTCGGCGCCAACATGAGCTTCGCCACGCCGTTCGGCTACCAGACCAATCTCCTGATACTGAGCGCGGGCGGCTACAAGTTCTCGGACTTCCTGCGTGTGGGCATCCCGCTGACGATACTGATGTGGCTCGGCTTCTCGGTACTCCTGCCGCTGCTCTACCATCTCGGCTGAAACCATTCCTTGACGCATCCCGACACCACGGCGATACTCGGCCCCATGAGCGCACGCACGACAGTCGGCCGCAACTGGTGGTGGCAGCCCCGACAGGAGAGGGTGGCTCGATAGCGCGCGACTGAAATACCGGACATCGCCAGAAACCCGTCTCCACATTGCCGTGCAGACGGGTTTTTTATTGGAGAAACATGCATCCACCATTCGACATCGCAGCCGACCTCGATACCCCGGTGTCGGCCTGGCTGAAGCTCGGCGACCTCGGTCCGCGTTACCTGCTCGAGAGCGTCGAGGGCGGCGAGCGCCTTGCGCGTTACTCTTTCCTCGGCTTCGGTGACGCGCTAGACCTGCGCCTGGACGACGAGGGTCTTGTGATCGGCGACGAGCGGCGTGAGCACCCGGCGGACCGCAGCGAGTACCTCGACGCCCTGCGTTATGCGCTCGGCAAGGCGCCCGCACCGATGCCGGTGGTCGACGGGCTGCCGTTTGCGGGCGGCCTGGTAGGCGTCTCGGGCTACGATGTCGTCCGGCTGTTCGAGCGCCTGCCGGCGTCAACGGCGCCGCAGCCCGGTATTCCGCAAGCCGCGTTCTGCGCCACGGCCTCGACGCTGGTATTCGATCACCTGACACGCAGGGTTGCGCTCCTGCACGACGGGCCCGAAGCGGAACGCGAAGCACTGCGCAAAGCGGTCATCGAGCGCCTG
>JAUIKX010000133.1 GCA_030430515.1 Gammaproteobacteria bacterium
CTGATCGTCGCAAGTGTCCGTCACATACAGGTTGCCTTCGGAATCCACTTCCATGGCGAATCCCGTCCAGCTACTCGTATGATTGCCAGCGTTACACAGGAAGGGCTGACCGCCGTTCATCACACCAAGATACTTCGCACCCATCTCGGCGGGAACGTAAGACTGCGGTTCAGGATCCGCGAGATCCCCACGCACGTCGAACACATAGACCCGCGTGCGCTCCGTGACGAACAGCAGACCGTTGTCGCTGTCCACCCGTGCATAGGACAGCTGTCTACCGTTGAACGGAATATTGCTGTCGTCGAGGCCGCGCGCCGCATTGACGCGGCTCGTGCGATCCACCCGCCAGCGGTCGCCGCCACTCTCGCTGGCGCTCAGGTCATTTTCGAGATCAGCACGAAACTGAGCCAGCGAAAGAGACTCGCCGGTGCGGCTCGGCACGTAGAGATAGCCGTCATCATCCATGACGAACGTATCGGACAGGCTGACATAGTCGATCTGTCCCTGGTACGCATTGTCCCGCGACCACTTGGAGATGCGCTTGGACGTTTCCGGCCCATGCCCGCTGCATTCCCAGTAGTCGTCGAGCAGATAGTAGTCACCGCTATCGAGCACATGGATGAAGCGCGGTTGATAGACCCAGTCGACGCGTATTTCAGAGTTGCTGGGCGGGCCGCAGACGTTCTCGTTCAACCAGCCGCTGCGCGAGCTGGCCGTGTAGAACTCCGGTCCGTACGGCCCTTCCGGCGTCGTGCGGAAATCTTCGATGAAAAACGGCAGCAACGGTGCGACGAACTCACCACCCGTCGGCCTGCTTTGCAAGCGGATCGACAGCGGATCAGCCACCCCATCGAGCACGTCGTTGTCGACCCCGCGCAGCACAATGTCCACGGGTTGCGACGTCAGTGTCTGCACCTGAACGTCGCCCACTGCAGGTGCAGTGTTCGTACCGGCTTCCTTTACCGTGATGAGTTGCTCGCCAGTGGTCTCGTTACCTGACGCGTCGCGCGTTCGCCACGTCACCGGCGTGCGGCTGCCGATGGGGAATATCGCAGGCACGTCGTTGAACACCTGCGGCGAGGGGTCGGCCAGATCCACTACCCGGGGCATGCCGAGGGCGACGGACGCCGAATCCACGCCGTCCTCGCCCGGGTCGATTTCGATGACACGGCCTGGGGGCGTAACCATGATCGGCCCCTGGGTATCGCGCACGATGATGTCCTGGAAAGCGAGCACGGTATTTACCCCGCCGCCTTCCACTGGGCCAAGATCACGGGCTGTCCAGGTCACCCGGTTCGTGCCGATGGGGAGCAGATCGGGTATGTCGTTGGCAAGCGATGCATAGCGATCGCACGGGTCCTCAGCCGTGACGGGGGTCGGCAGCACAGCCGGGATGCGGGCGCGCAGAATGCCGCCGAAGTCCATGGCCTCGAGCGTGATGGTGGGCAGCTGTACGTTTGCCGGTTGCGCCGCATCGCCATAGCGAATGACCGGCGGGCGCAGGTCGTAGACGGTGAGCACCTGTTCATGCTGTTTGCCCGCTGTATCGATCGTGAGGAAATCGATCACGTTGGCGGTTGTTTCGTACCTGCTGCCGGCGTAGAAAACGGTTTTCGGCAGCAGCTGCAGATCCTTTGCCAGGAACACCAGCGCGTTCTGAAACTTTTTCAGACCGGCACGAGCAGCACTGGCATTCCCACTGGCAGCCGCCGGCAGCGTGCCTGGCACCTTGAGCTTGCTGGTGACGCCGGTGTACAGCAGTGCCGCCGGAATGGCCAGATCGGCGACCAGATTGAGCTGGGTATCAGCGTGCCACTGAAAGGAATGCCTACCGGCAGGTATCTGATAGGTCCGCGCCTGCTCGTCAGCTGCGATCAACGGGCTTCGAACGCTGAGATTGACCGAGGTGTCCCAGTGGTAGAGTTCGGGCGTTCCCAGCACACCCCAATCTCCCGGCACCGCGTCGATATCGAGGCCATAGATATTCGTGTAGGCAAACTCGCTCTGCGGCAGGCGCAGGCGCAGCGTGCACTGGTCGGCGGAATCCGGATCGAGATCGATGTCGTCCGGTTCGATCAGGGCGGCTGGCAGATTTTTCAAAGCCAGACCCGTAGAAAACGCCACGACTTCAGCAGCCACCCCAGTCAACGGATCTACCGCGAAAGCCGCTGTCGTTGCGGCGCTGACGTTTGCGCCTCCTAACGCACCAAGCGCGACAGCTTGCAGGTCTTCCTCTTCATGATGGTCGGCCCAACTCATCGGCACGATGGCCAGAAAAGCCAGCAGGAAGAAACGGGCGATTCGTTCGTTGTCTTTTGTCTCTGTCATATGGCGATAACCGCACGGGATCCATGTCTCATACTCCTAGACGTGATTTGCGCGGCAAAACGCTAACGGTTTATCGTGCCCTCTCATAAAGGGAGAGAACACTCAGCATGGATTCGTCCGACTGGGAGAAGCTGCAGCGGGTTTTTCATGCAGCCCTCGCACTACCGGAGAACGAACGCGAGGCGTACATCAGTACCCAGACTCTGAGTGAAGCGCTTGCAGGCGAAGTGCGCGCCATGCTGGCTGCCCAGAGCCGCCCCGACCCGGTAATCGGCGTCGTTGACGAAATCGCCGCGGATACGCAGATCGGCAGCTACCGCGTCATCGAGGCCATTGGCGAAGGCGGCATGGGCTCGGTTTACCTCGCCGAGCGGGCAGATGGCGCGTTCGAAAAACAAGTCGCGATCAAAGTGCTGAGCCAGGGCATGAACCGCGCATCCATGGTGCAGCGTTTCGAGCAGGAGCGCGCGATTCTCGCCCGATTGAGCCATCCGAACATCGCCGGGGTGCTCGACGGCGGCATGACCGAAGATGGGCGACCTTACGTCGTGATGGAATACATTCAGGGCTCACCGATCACTCAGTACTGCGACGAGAGATCCCTGAATCTTCGCGAGCGGCTGCGCCTTTTCCAGCAGGTATGCGATGCGGTGCAGTACGCCCACCAGTCGCTTGTCGTGCACCGGGATCTGAAACCGACGAATATTTTCGTGACCGAAGAAGGCACACCGAAGCTCCTCGATTTCGGCATCGCGAAGCTGCTGGAAGACGACGATCCGCTGCATACACAGACCGGCCTGATGCTGGCCACTCCGGCCTACGCCGCGCCCGAACAGCTGACCGGCGGCAACATTACCACCATGACCGACGTGTACGCGCTCGGCGTGCTGCTCTATGAGCTCCTGACCGGAAGGCGGCCTTTCGAGCCAAGGCGCACGCCTGAAGAATACTGGTCCATGATTCTGAACACCGAGCCGCTCAAACCCTCAACCGCGGTAACCCAGCAACCCATGCCGGAAACCGAGCGCACGACGACATCTGACGGCGAGACGGCTTCGGTGGCCAACGCCCGAGGCACCCAGATCACCCGCTTGCGTTCGCAACTACGGGGTGACCTCGACAACATCTGCATCATGGCCATCATGCGCGAGCCCGGGCTGCGCTATGCGACGGCCGCCGCGCTCGGTGAGGACATCTCCCGCCACCTGGAGGGCAAGCCCGTTCAGGCCCGGGCGCAGAGCTTTGCCTACAGAGCAAAGAAGTTTTACGCCAGAAACCGTGCCAGCGTCGTGCTGTCATCGCTGGCCATTGCGCTCCTCGCAGGGTTCGCGATCTACCACACGAACCGCATTGCCAAAGAACGTGACCTCGCCATCGAAGAGCGGCAGAAAACCGAGGAGGTCGTGCAGTTCGTAACAGGACTTTTCGAGGCGGCGGACCCCGGGCAGGCCAGAGGTGCAGAAACCACCGCCAGACAGCTGCTCGACGCAGGTCTGAGGCAGATTGAAACGCAGATGCTGGACCGCCCTGCCGTGCAGGCCTCCTTGAAACAGGTGCTGGGCCGGGTGTACTACGAGATCGGCCTGCAGGAAGAAGCGCAGCGACTGCTGGAAGAAGCACTTCGAACCAACAACACCCTCTACGGAGAGAACCACGCGGAGACCGCCCGAACATGGTTCATGCTAGGCAACGTGCACCAGACAGTGGGCAATTTCGATGAAGCTCATGAGTCTTTCGAAAACGCTCTGCGCATTCAGCGCGCCATCCACGACGACCTGCACAGCGATGTGGTCGAGACGATCGGCGCGCAGGGATTTCTGGAGGAAACCATCGGCAACTATGCCAACGCAGAAACGCGCTACAACAGCGCGCTCGATGCAGCGCGGAAGCTCGCGGGCGGCGACGAAACCCTGCTGGTCGCGCAGCAGCTGGCGAAGCTGGGCGGGCTGAGCCTGCTTCAGGATCGGCTGGAGAAGAGCGAACAGCTTATGCGCAACGCCCTGGAAGTACAGGAACGTCTGTACGGTGGAGCGCATCCGGAATCCGATGAAACCAAGCGTCAGCTCGCGGAAGTGCTGACCAAGCTGAAGAAACACGATGAGGCTGAGCAGTTGTTCAAGGAACTCATCGACAGCCGGACCCGGATGCTCGGCGAGGATCACTACGAAACCGGTGCTGCCTGGAACAGCTTCGGTCACTTGCTCGTGGCGAAAGGCGACCTGCAGGCCGGCGTCGAGGCTTATCAGAAGATGCTGACCATAACCGAGCGGGCCTACGGCGATACCCATCCCTCGCTTGCCGCCGGTTACCACAACATCGCCACGCTGCAGCGCGACCTGGACAACCTGCCCGGAGCCGTTGAAGGCTTCAAACGCAGCCTGAAGATGATGGACTCCGTGGGCATGGCCGATGACCACCCCAATCGCGCTTACCCGCTTGCCGGGCTCGGCAGAGTGCTGCTGCTGCAGCGCAACTTCATCGAAGCCGCACAGGTGATCGAGCGGGCCCTGGAGATCCGCAGAGCGGTACTGGATGAAGGCCATGTGCTCATCGCCGAGCTGCTGGGCGACATCGGCGCGATCTACACCGAGCTCGGCCGTTTTGACGAAGCGGAACCGGCGCTCCTGGCCTCGTACAACCACTTCTTTGAACGATACGGCCTGGACGACTCGCGAACCGGTCTCATGGCGGGCCGACTCGTGCGCCACTACGATCTGACCGACCGAAGTGAACTGGCCGAACCATATCTCGAGCAGGCGCCGGCTCAAAACGACGAACGCATGTTGCAGTACTACTAGAGCGTGGCAAATCAGATGGAAACAGAAGTAACCGAACTCCTCGAGTCCTGGCGCAATGGTGATGAGCAGGCCTCCCAGGCGCTCTGGCCGCTGCTGCAGAGCGAACTGAAAAACCTCGCCCGGAGCCACCTCAGCGGCCAGCGGCCTGGGCACACGCTGCAGGCTACGGCACTGGTCAACGAAGCGTTCATCAAGCTGGTGAATGCAGACTTCAGAGGCGCGTCGCGAAAGCAGTTTCTGGCGTTGGCCTCAAAAGCCATGCGCAGCATTCTGGTGGATCATGCGCGCAGCCAGAAGCGTGCCAAACGAGGCGGTGAAGCCATCCACCTGACCCTGACAGAGGTCGCCTCAGCAAACGCAGACGCTGACGAAATCCTGCTGGTCGACGAACTGCTGAGCCGTTTGAGCGAAATCGACGAACGCATGGGGCGCATCGTCGAGCTGAAGGTTTTCGGCGGGCTCACCTATGACGAGATCGCCTCGCTGATGGACATATCCTCCGCAACCGTGCGCGCCGACATGAAATTCGGCCTGACCTGGCTGAAAAAAGAGCTCGATCGTTAGCAGGTTGGGCCGCCGATGACGTCTAGTGAAGTAACACTCGTCATTGGAGGCATTAGACGTGAAAAAACGATTGGCTGCAGCCCTGCTGCTCGCGCCGGCCCTGGCCACGGCAGACGTGGCACGGCTGGAAGCATATGTAACCAGAACGCAAATCTCTGACGCAGGGCGCTGGGGCGGCTGCATGGCCATGCTGGACCGTGAGGTTGCAGAAACCGGGCTCGATTGCCCACTACGCTGGGTGTCCTTCAGCTGCACCGGCGACTTCACCTCGCAGAATACGGCTTACCGGATGATGGAAACTGCGCAGATCGCTCAGTTGAGCAATCAGTTCGTAAGCCTGTATGTCGACGACAGCAAAAAACACAACGGGATCTGCTATGCCAACAGAATCGTCAGCCCTGGGTTCGGAAGTCCGCGGTAGCCTGCTGGTGGCGCTCATCGGTGCGAGCGCCGCCGTTGCATATCTTGCCAGCTCCGGTCCGGAGGAAGCTCTCAACGCCATTGGGGCGGAGGAGTTACAAACCCTTCGCGCCCCTGGCTGGCATGAGCAGAGCCGCCAGATACTTGCGGCAGCCGCAAAAATGCCGGAAGTAGCGCTACGGATGGAACGGTTGAAAGATCAGCCCGAGCGCGCCGCGCCATCACCGGTAGCCACCGTCAAGGCCAGCGTCGCGGCATCCACTCGACGTTTCGGCGACAACGTTCTGCTGGACCCAGGCGCCGATGGGCTGCAACCCTTGTCCGCAAGACAAAACAAGCAGCACATCGGCGAATTTCTGGACCCGGCAATACCCGCCTACTAGCGCAGGTCAGGCAACTGATAGCCCTGTGCGTCGAGATCCGCGCGCACGACTTTCTTATCCATCTTGCCGGTAGACGTGAGCGGGATTGAGTCGACGTAGAGCACGTCATCGGGCAGCTGCCACTTGGCGAACGCGGTGCCGCAATGTTCGAGCACCTGCTCTTTGCTCACCTCTGCGCCATCCGCGAGAACCACGAGCGCCACCGGGCGCTCGTCCCACTTCGGGTGCGGGTGCGCGACCACACAGGCCTGCGCCACACCCGGCAGCGCAACGATGTGGTTTTCGAGGTCTACCGATGAAATCCATTCGCCGCCGCTCTTCACCAGATCCTTGGAGCGGTCGGAAATGATCAGATACTCGTCAGCATCGATCTTGCCAACGTCACCCGTGATGAGCCAGTCGCCATGAAACTTGTCCGGCTGCGGGTTGTTGAAATACTCAGAGCAGATCCAAGGGCCGCGAATGAGAATCTCGCCCACGGATTCGCCATCGTGCGGTACCCGATTGAAATTCTCGTCGAAGATATCGAGTTCCAACCCCGGCATGAGCTGCCCCGCCTTGGCGACGTTTTCGAACTGCTCGTCTTCCGATAGTTCGAGGTGCGCGCGCTTCATCACCTTTCTCGACAAGGTTGCCAACGGAGAGGTTTCAGTCATCCCCCAACCCTGGATCATCTCGACATCGAGCTCGTCCCAGAACCAGCGGATGAGCGACGGCGGCGGCGCAGAGCCCCCGCAGGTGAGCCGGCTGAGCTTCGAGATGTCGTATTTACCGGGGTTGGCCTCCACCAGACCTTTCACACCCTGCCAGATGGTCGGCACGCCGGCAGACACCGTAACTCCTTCATCGCACATCAGACGAAGCAGCCGCTCCGGGTCCATGAAGCGATGCGGCATAACCTGCTTGCAGCCGAGCATCATCGCCGACCAGGGCAAACCCCAGCCCATCGCGTGGAACATCGGCACGATGCCGCACAGTGCATCGGTGCCTGACAAGCCCATGCTGTCGGTCAGACACTGGGTCAGCGTGTGCAGATACTGGGAGCGATGCTCATATTCAACGCCTTTGGGATTGCCTGTTGTGCCGCTCGTATAACAAAGGCCGAGCGGCGAGTTTTCGTCGATATCCGGCCACTCATACTGAGTCGGCTGCCCCTTGATGAACGCTTCGTAGCAAACGGCTTTCGGCAGTGCCGTATCCCAATTCTCAAAACCTTCTTCCGCAGCGACGATGACCTGCCTGACGGTCGGCATCTTATCCTTCAGAGGTTCGAGCAGCGGCAAAACGTCTGCATCGGCAATGATGATCTGATCTTCAGCGTGATTGATGATGTACTCGAGGTCGCGTTCGCTGAGGCGGATGTTGAGCGTATGCAGCACTGCCCCCATACCGGCCGTCGCGTGGTAAGCCTCCAGATGTCGGGAGCCGTTCCACATGAAGGTGGCAACGCGATCGCCGACCTGCACGCCTGCCTTATTCAGCGCATGAGCAAGCTGGTGGGCACGATTGCGCGTTTCGAGCAGCGTCTGCCGCCTCACCCCGTTCTCGGTGGCCGTGACGATCTCTTCGTTCGGCGAAACCCGCGCTCCGCGATCGAGCAGGCGCGACATCAACAGCGGTGAATGCTGCATTCCCATAGAAACTTCCCCAAAAAGTCAGATAGTGCCGAGGATATTACCAGCGCCCGGAGAGATGCAGCAAAAACACCACATCGGGCGCGCTGTCGCTGATCAGGTTTTCCACGACACCGAGGTCAAGCCAGAGCTGTCGGGCAAGGCGCACCCGACCGCCAATGGTGCCCTGAAGGCCGGCATCGCCCAGCTCGCCGACCTTTGCGTCGAACAGCGCGCCATGCCCATCTGCCTGAAAATTGAGCTGTACCCGTGGTGCCACGCGCAGACGCAACCCGAAGGAACCAACGCCGACCAAATGTTTCTGCCGCTTGCGTACAAGCTCGCCACCTCCAAGGTAGGCGCCACCCAGCATCGACGACATGGCCAGACGCGACAGGCCAAACAAGTTGCGTTCGTCATGCTCCCACCAGAGCGCCGCGTCCATGGCCTGAGACCCGGTCAGCTCGTCCACGCTCCCAAGAGGCACCTTGACCTGCAAACGCAAAGCGCCGGATCGCTCTGGTGCCTCATACAACGATCGACCGACCCAGGCCCGCGGGTCTCCTGAGCCGCTCCGATCCCGGAGAAATTCCACATCCGTGCGGCCATCGACCTGTACAAAATAATTCAGTCGGCCTCGCGGCGCCTGATCACGGCCGCCTTCCGGCAAGCCAAACAGGTCGTGCCAACCATCGATGAAACCATCGAGCGCACCGTCTTTGTGACCGATCCAGGGCAGCTCCATACCCCATTCCCAGCGATCAGCAAGAGCCGCTCGAAATGCAAGCGACGCCACCCCCGTCTCACCGTCGAGATAGATACGTTCACCCGCCGCCAGCGCAGCGGTATAAGAGTTGCCGTAATCGAGGCCCAGGACCCATTCGCGACCCTCACCGAGCACAGCACCACCCAGTGCTCGCGGCAGACCATAAAGGCCAGCCACAGGCCCGGTATTTCGAATCCGAAGCGGTGCATCCAACGCATCGGCACACGCCGGCACGCAGAGCGCCCCAAGCACCAGAAAAGTAAGAACCTTCATCGATATGCTCACAGGTGCATGGACACACTCTGCCAGCATCAGCGACGAAAATCAGCCAAGCGAGGTTGCCCTACGCGAAACTGCTCGTCGCTGTCGAGTGCGGTAATCACGACTTCCGTCTTGCCCTCGCGCACGGTGGTCGCGACGCTCAGGTTGTCGGTGTTGCCGGTGGGTCGCATCGCCCAGCGGACCATCTGGCTGAAGAGTTTGTCGTAG
>JAUIKX010000134.1 GCA_030430515.1 Gammaproteobacteria bacterium
CAACACAAGACGCACCCGGGTTCGCCTCGGTGTGCTTGCGTTGATCAGCTTCGCGACGATGCTGAACTACACAGACCGCGCGGTGATGGGCATTGCAGCACCCGCCATGACGGAAGAGCTGTCCATCTCTCCGGAGATGCTCGGACTTCTTTTCTCCGCGTTCTCGTGGACCTACGCCGCAGCGCAGATTCCGGGCGGCATGCTTCTCGACCGCCTCGGTACGCGGCTGACCTACACCCTGGCGCTGGGTTCATGGTCGCTGTTCACGCTGCTGCATGGGCTCGCAAGCAACGTGGCGCTGCTTTTCGGCTGCCGCCTGGGCCTTGGAGTGACAGAAGCCCCTTGCTTCCCTACCAACAGCCGCGTGCTGAGCACCTGGTTCCCGCAGACCGAACGCGCGCGCGCCAACAGCGTGTATGCGGTCGGCCAGTACGTCGGGCTCGCATTCCTGAGCCCGCTGCTCTTTCTGATCGTCGCGGAACTCGGCTGGCGGGCGTTGTTTCTGATCTTCGGCGGCATCGGCATCGTATTCGCCTTCGGTTGGCATATGCTCTATCGCGATCCCGCGCACCACAAGACGGTGAACCAGGCCGAACTGGACTACATCGAAGCGGGCGGTGGTCTCGATGAAGGGGGCGAGTCCGTACCCTTCTCCTGGTTGACGGTGGGCAAACTGCTGGCAAAGCGGCAGATTCTCGGCGCCTCCATCGGCCAGTTCTGCGGCAACTCCACACTGGTATTCTTTCTCACCTGGTTTCCGACCTACCTGATGACCGAGCGCGGCATGGACTGGCTGAAGTCCGGCATCTTTGCGGTAATGCCGTACATCGCCGCTTCCGTCGGCGTTCTTCTGGGCGGCTACATCTCCGACAAACTGATCGAGAAAACCGGCTCCGCCAGCATCGGCCGCAAGCTACCCGTGGTCGGCGGCCTGCTGCTGGCCTCGACGATCATTCTGGCCAACTACGCTGAGAGCAACACCGTCGTCATCGCCATCATGTCAGTGGCCTTCTTTGGTCAAGGCATGGTCAATCTCGGGTGGACGCTGATCTCAGACGTCGCGCCCAAGCCCCTGATCGGCCTCACCGGCGGTGTGTTCAACCTCTGCGCCAACCTTGCCGGAATCATCACGCCGCTGGTCATCGGCTTCATCGTTGGCGCAACCGGCTCCTTCTACGGTGCTCTGGCTTATGTCGGCGTGCTGGCGTTGATCGGCGCCACTGCGTATATCTTCATTCTCGGCGATGTGAAACGCGTGGAGATCTCATGAGCCGCAATAACTGCCTGGTCGGACTCATCGGCCGCGACATCGGCGCTTCACGTTCGCCCTGTATGCATCAGTGTGAGGGCGAAGCACAGGGGTTGAGGCTCACTTACTCACTGTTCGATTTCACCGTGATGGGCCTGGAGACCGAAGATCTGCCGAGGGTGCTCGACGCCGCCCAGCTTCTGGGTTTCGCCGGCGTGAACATCACCCATCCCTTCAAGCAGCAGGTGCTCTCCTGCCTGGACGAACTCTCAGACCACGCCGAAAAGATTGGCGCTGTGAATACCGTCGCCTCCAGGAACGGAAAGCGCATCGGCTACAACACCGACGCTCCCGGTTTCGCTACTGGCTTTCAGGCCGGTTTGCCTGATGCTGGACTTACCGATGTGGTGCAGTTTGGCGCGGGTGGTGGCGGCGCCGCGACAGCCCATGCACTATTGTCACTGGGGGTTGAGCAGTTGACCCTGCTCGATGTGCGGCCAAAATGTGCCGCACTGCTCGCGGTACAGCTGAACGCACTTTACGGCGCCGGTCGCGCCCGCACAGCGAGCGACGCAGAGGTGGCACTCGCCAACGCAGACGGCATCATCAACGCCACGCCAGTTGGCATGCAGCAACACCCCGGCACCCCTTTTTCAACCAAACTTCTCAAAAAAAAGCATTGGGTTGCCGACATCGTCTACTTTCCGCTGGAAACGGCATTGCTCAAAGCTGCGCACCACAAGGGCTGCAGAACGCTGGATGGCAGCGGTATGGCGGTGTCTCAGGCCGCTGCATCGTTTGAAATCTTCACAGGCAGGCCGGCAAGCATGGAACGCATGCGGCAGGCGTTTCTGCTAGCCCCGGCCGGAACACATTCGGAAATTCCTTAGTTACCGGGGCCGACTCAGCCCCTCCCATACGTATAGAATCGGAGCAGTCTAGATTCTATACAAGTGCGATAAGGGGAAGGTATCAATGGCCACAGCAGCAACCGCTCAGAAACAGGACACCGCCGAACACTTCGATGTGCTCATCGTCGGCGCAGGAATTTCGGGGGTCGGATCGGCGTACCACCTGCAGGATCAGTGCCCGGACAAGAGCTACGTCATACTGGAAATGCAGGATACTTTCGGCGGCACGTGGGAGACACACAAGTACCCCGGCGTGCGCTCCGACTCCGACTTGTACACCTTCGGCTACCGCTTCAAGCCCTGGGTCGGCGCGCCGATCGCTACGGCAGAGGAAATCCTCAAATACATGGGCGAAGTCATCGAAGAGAACAATATCAGCGACCACATCCGCTACGGCCACCGAATCACGAATTGCGCCTGGTCAAGCGATGACAACCTTTGGACCGTTACCGCCACCCGCAACTCGGACGGTGCCCAGCAGGTGTTCACCTGCAATTTCCTGTGGATGTGCCAGGGCTACTACGATCACGAAAACCCGAACATCCCCCAGTGGGAAGGCATGGACCAGTACAAAGGTCTGTTCATCCACGCGCAGAAGTGGGACCCGAGCATCGACTACACCGGCAAGAAAGTGCTGGTCATCGGTTCCGGCGCAACCGCGGCCACCGTCATTCCCGCGTTCGCCGAGAAGGCCGAGCACGTCACCATGCTGCAGCGCTCACCGACCTATTTCATCTGCAGCGAAAACCGCAACGAACTAGCAGACCGCCTTCGTGAGATCGGCATAGACGAAGAAACGGTGCATCGATGCGTTCGCGCGCAGATCATGTACGACCAGGACATGCTCACCAAACGCTGTCAGACCGAGCCCGATGTGGTTTTCGAAGAGCTCAAAGCACTCATCCGCCAGTATGCCGGCGACGATTTCCAGTTCGAGCCGCACTTCATTCCGAAGTATCGGCCCTGGCAACAGCGCCTCGCGTTCTGCCCGGAGGGTGATATCTTCAAAGCCGCCGCGGCAGGCAAGCTGTCGGTCTACACCGATACCCTGGAGACGTTCACGGAGAACGGCGTTCGCACTGCATCCGGCGACGAGATCGAAGCCGACATCATCGTGGCCACCACGGGCTTCAATCTGTCGGTAATGGGCGACATTCCCTTCCAGGTCGACGGCAATGACGTCGACTGGTCTGAAACCATCAACTATCGCGGCATGATGTTCACCGGTGTACCGAACCTGTTGTGGGTCTTCGGCTACTTCCGCGCAAGCTGGACGCTGCGTGTGGACATGCTCGGCGACTTCGTCTGCAACCTGCTCAAGCACATGGACGCAAAAGGTGCCAAGCGGGTAGACGTGGCGCTGCGCGACGAAGACCAGGATATGGAGCTCCTGCCCTGGATCGAATCCGACAACTTCAACCCCAACTACCTGATGCGCGATCTGGACAAGCTGCCTAAACGCGGCAGCAAGCCCGAATGGCGCCACAATCAGGACTACTGGTCTGAAAAGGAACAGATTCCGAACACAGACCTCGATGGCGAGGAGTTCGTATACGACGGCAAACGCGCCAGCAAGAAAGCCGCCGACGCTGCATAGAACGCGTCAAGCGACCACCGGCGGAGGGAGCCGCCGGTGGATTGATCGTCAGTTCAGCCCCAGCCCTAGCGTTTCCGTTTCCGGAGTTGCCGCCATCAGCGCCTCGTGCCGTGTCTGCATCGGACCACGGAAGTCGCCATGGGTAACGATGTAGAGCTGGTCAGCGAGAATTCCGTCCGCCACCATCTCTCCCACCTCTTCCGGTTCCATCCAGTTCTCGCCAATCGGGCGTTCTGAGAGCGTCTGCTCCGATTGCGCCCAGGCGCTGCCTTCACGAAGATGCTCCGGTCGGTTCTGACCCGTTTCGTGGATATTGGATTTGGTGAAGGCCGGACAGAGCACGCTCATGCCGATATTTTCCTCAGCCAGATCCGCCCGCATGTTTTCCGACATATTCAGTACCGCCGCTTTGCTCGCGGCATAGATGGTGAATGACCCGGGCATGTAAACGGTTGCAGCCAGCGATGCGGTGTTCACCACATGGCCACCGCGACCGTGCTCGCGCATCTGCGGCAGCATGCTGATCAACCCATTGACCACCCCGTTCACGTTGACCCCCAGGCCAAAATCCCAGTCTGCGTAGGTGGCCTCCAGAATCGGCCCCTCGGGACCCACGCCGGCGTTGTTCACAAGAATATCCACGCCGCCAAACCGCTCGACCATATCCGCAGCCACACGCGCATAGGCTTCACGATCCATCACGTTCAACTCGACGCCCGTGACGGCTTCCGTCTGGCCTGCCGCAGCAAACTCAGCGAGCGCCCGTTCGATGTGGTCGGCCCGCAGATCGGCCAACACCGCATGCGCGCCACGCGCCACGAGCACTTTGGCGATGCCCAGACCGATGCCGCTGGCACCGCCGGTGATAAACGCCGTTTTGTCTTTGAGTGTGGTGATCCCCATAGTGACTCCTATTGATTGTCTTCTGTGTTGTGTTCCCTGACCCGCTTGAGCAGGCTCAGAAGCTGGCGCTGTTCAGCATCGGTCAGGCCGCCGAAAAACCGCGCCTCCTCCTCTGCCACGAGCTGTCTCGCAGCATCGCTGATACGCAGACCTTCCTCCGTGAGGCTCAAACCCTGCGACCGACCATCGCGGGGTTTCGACTGCACGTAGCCCTTGTTGCTGAGGCCCGCCACCAGTGGCGCCATATTGGCGCGCTTGATACCCAGCGCCCTGCCCACTTCGCTGGAGGTAATATTCGGCTGGGCGGCGATCTGAAACAGTACCGATGCCTCAACCACCCGAAGGTCGAGCTTTGCGAGCGCCCGGCCGAGGTCGGTCATCGCCAGAAGCGATACACGGCGTAGCTGATAGCCTGCGTAGCGTTCGATCTCACTCACAAATGCACTGACTCCTGTTAGCATGAGCCTTCATTATTTCAGTGATCCGGGGAGCACCGCCATGTCCAAACACACCTTCGACACCACCCATGTGGGCAGCCTGCCACGCAGTATGGAGCTGGCGAAGATGTTGATCGCCATCGATCACAAAGAAGATGTGGACATGCAGGCGTTCGACGCGCTGGTGATCTCCGAAGTCACCGAAGCCGTACAGAAACAGGCCGACGCCGGGGTCAGCATCGTCAGCGACGGTGAGCTGGGTAAAGTCGGCTATTCCACCTACATCACCGAGCGTCTGAGCGGTTTCGGCGGCCATTGCGAACGCAAACCCGCACGCGATCTCGCCAACCACCCTGACCTTGCGAAGAAACTCGCTGCCATCATGGGCGATCAGGAATTCGTGCGGGCCTCGTGCATCGACGAGATCAAGCTGGTGACCCTCGATCCTCTGCACGATGACCTGCGCCGCTTCCGATCGGCGATGGATGCCTGCAGCAAGCCCATCCGCGGTTTCATGAACTCCGCCTCGCCGGGCCTGATCACAGCGTTCCAGCCGAACCAGTACTATCCAACCCACGAGGCCTACCTGGCCGCTCTGGCTGACGCCATGCGCGCGGAGTACGAAGCCATCGTCGAAGCAGGCTTCGACCTGCAGCTCGATTGTCCGGATCTGGCCATGTCCCGCCACACCGGCTATCAGGACGCCACCGATGAGGAGTTTCTGAAAATCGCCGAGGCCAACGTCGAGGCGCTCAACGCCGCCACGGCCAACATTCCACCGGAACGCATCCGTATGCATGTGTGCTGGGGCAACTATGAAGGACCTCACGACCATGACATTCCGCTGGAAAAAGTAATCGACATCGTTCTGAAAGCGCGCCCGGCAACCGTGCTGTTCGAAGCCGCCAACCCACGGCACGAACATGAGTGGGCCGTTTGGCGCGATGCGAAGATACCCGACCACAAGGTGCTGGCCCCCGGCCTGATCGACACCTGCTCCAACTATGTGGAACATCCGGAGCTCATTGCTCAGCGAATGGAACGATTCATCGATATCGTCGGCGCCGATCGCGTGATCGCCAGCACCGACTGCGGCTTCGGAACGTTCGCCGGCTACGGCAAGATCGACCCCGACGTCACCTGGAAAAAGCTCTCCAATCTGCGCGCCGGTGCCGATCTGGCAGCGAGTCGCCTGTAGAGCAGGCGTTTACTCGTTCCCTTTTTACTCGTTGAGAAGGAGCTGCAGCCCAGCCGCCGTGTTCGAAATCGGCGCGACCAGGTTGCGGTGCAGCTCCCGCACTTTACCGTGCATGGTGCCGCGCATACCCAGCCACATGGCAAGCTCTACGCCCTGACCACCAGCGATCTCAGTGAGATCCTCGTTGCTGTACTTCAGCAGCGCTTCCGGGTCATCGACGAGCTTGTCCATACACTCGATGTCGAAATCGGTATTCAGAATACCCGCACGCTCACCGTCGAGCTGATGGGACAGTCCGCCGGTGCCCAGCACGACGATGCGCTCATCACCATCCCAGCTCTCAACCGCCTTACCGATCGCCTGACCCAACGCGAAGCTGCGTGACGGTTTCGGCATGGGGTGGCGCTCGCAGTTAATGCACACCGGAATCACCTTGATGCCCTGATAGGTGTGGCCGGGATACAGAAGCGACAGCGGCACGGTCAGACCGTGATCTACCTTGATGTCCTGACAGACCGTCGGATCGAAGTCGTTCTCGATGAGCTCATTGACAATGTGCCAGGAAAGTTCCGTCTCGCCAGTGATCGGCGGAATAGGCTGAATGCCCCAACCCTCATCAGCGTTTTCGTACTGAGGCGCACAGCCGATCGCGTAGGTGGGCTTCTTGTCGAGGAACATCTCGAGCCCATGATCATTGTAGAAGTGAATGATCACGTCCGGCTTCTGCTCGGCCAGCCACTCCCGAACCGGCGGGTAGCCGGCAAAAAAGTCCTTCCAGTAAGGCGTGTCTTCGAGCCCCTGGTCCATGGCCCGGCCGATGGCCGGAATGTGTGAGGTACCAATACCACCGATGATTTTAGCCATTGTCTTTACCTACCCCCTGACTGTCGAGATATGCCTGAAACTCCTCGGTGGTGCGACCGGTCTGCAGGCCACCGAAATCCTGAACGTTGAGACCGAGAATCTGGCCGAACTTGGCCAGGTAGTAGATGCTGCCACCCTCTCTGATCATGCCGAGCACGTCGCGCTTGCGCACCGCTTCTTTCTGCGCCTCGCTCAGGCCGTACTTCTCCATGGTGCCTTCCTCATCATTCTTGAAAGCATCACGGCCTTCCTGCGAATTGAAAGAAAAAGCCATTTTGTTGAGCGCGAAACCTTTGGTGGCCATCGGGCCGTCAAAAAAGGTCGTGCCTGGTATATCTCTCATCTTTTTGACCGGCATTGTTCGATCTCCTGTTAGTAAATATCCGATACCCTGTTTTCCAGGCTCATCCTGACTAGGCCATCATGGCCAGCCGCTGATTAGCCCTCGAAAACAGACTCTGACGCTGGGCGTTGCCGTGTTCGCGGAAGATTGCTTCGGCCCTCGCAGCATCGCGGTTGCGAATGGCTTCTGTGAGCGCGTGATGCTGCCCGTGCGCTCGAAACAGAAGGTCGTACGCCGTCTCCAGCCCCACCTGATCGAACACCAGAACGCTGGGATTGATGAACGGCATTTTGTTGAGGCGTTGTACGAAGGCAATCAATGGCGGCGAGCCGCAGTGATCTACGACGATCCTGTGAAAACGGGCGTTCATTTCGCCGTAGCGCTCTTCGTCCTCGTGGGTCAGGTAACGTTTCTTAAACAGCTCATCGCCCTGAACGAGGCAGAGCTCGAGCTCCGAAAGCACTTCGTCGCTGGCGCCGCCCTGCGCAAGATAGCGCGCGGCCAGGCCCTCGAGCACAGCCCGCAGTTCGAGGGCCTTCAGAGCTTCTTCGCCGTCGAAGGTTTTGACGGAAAAACCGCGCTTGCCCACAGGCTCGATGTATCCATCGGCTTCGAGTATGGGCAATGCACTACGAATGGGGGTGCGGGACACACCAAGATGTTCGGCAAGCCCGACCTCCGTGATGCGCTCTCCGGGCTTGAGTTCGCCGGACAGAATCATCTCTCGCAATCTCTGCAACGGTGTGGACTTCAAAAGTACCCCCCGGTTCGTTTTAAGCCTATCCGTTAATCCCGAAACACCACAGTCTTGGAACCGTTCAGCAGCACGCGATCCTCCGAGAGGTAACGGACGGCGCGCGCCAGCACACGGCGTTCGATATCACGGCCCTTGCGCACAAGATCCTCCGGCAGATCAGCGTGAGTGATGTGCTCCACGTCCTGCTCGATGATCGGCCCCTCGTCGAGATCGGCAGTCACCAGGTGCGCCGTCGCACCCACCAGCTTCACACCCCGCTCGTAGGCCTGATGGTAGGGCTTCGCACCTTTGAAACCGGGCAGCGAGCTGTGATGGATGTTGACGCAACGTCCGGCCAGGTACGCCGAAAGATCATCGGAGAGGATCTGCATGTACCGCGCCAGAATCACAAGCTCAGCACCGGTGCTTTCGACGATCTTCTTGATCTCTGCTTCCTGCTGGGGCTTTAAATCTTTCGTTACCGGCAGATAGTGGTAGGGAATGTCGCCGATCATGGAAACCTTGAGGCTCTCCTTCGGATGGTTGGAGACGATGGCAACGACGTCGAGCGGCAGCTCACCGATGCGCACCCGGTACAGAAGGTCGCCCATGCAGTGATCCTGCTTGGACACCATGATGATGACTTTTTTGGCTTCGTCCGCACGGCGCAGGCTGATGGACGCATCGAACTTCTCCAGAGGCACCTTGAGTGCGGCCTGTACCTCCTGTTGCGTTGCATCCACATCGAACACCACGCGCATGAAAAAGCGTTCCGTCGTCGGGTCGTTGTACTGCTGCAGCTCGGTGATGTTGGCGCCTTTGTCGTACAACGCAGAGGTGGTGGCCGCAACGATGCCAGGCACGTCCTTGCAGGTGGCGGAAAAAATGTATGACTGGCTCATTCTTCGTTCCAGATGGTGGTTAGGGGTGGCCCGGATACCAGGGAGTGCGGCCGCCAAGCACGCCGGAATCGTCAATGATCCGGGCAGCAGCTTCTTCCTGGCGG
>JAUIKX010000135.1 GCA_030430515.1 Gammaproteobacteria bacterium
CGTTACCGATCAGCGCTTCGACTTGGAGCGGGAGATCGATCGCCTGGAGAAAGCCGGCTGAGCCGGTCCGGGTAGTCTGTAAACAGTGCTTGCACACCCATTCTTAAAAGTGCCTGGGCACGCCGGGTGGAATTGACGGTGTAGCTGCTGATGGTCAGGTTCGCCTGCGTCAGGGCAGAGACGCGCTCGGGGTTGAGAACACGCTGATTGATATTCACCCAGCCTGTTTGAAAACGAGCGGCGACCGACGGGATGTCGCTGCGCCATTTGTGGAACAGCGGGGCGATGATGGTCGACGCATCCGGGCCATCCGGGTCGTGGTCCTTGAATCGTGCCAGCTCCCCATGATCGAAAGAAGACACCATGATGCTGTTGGCCGGAGGGCGCGTGCGTTCCAGCCAGCGGGCTACCGGTAGGGCGGTATCCGGGCCCTTGAGTTCGATATTCAGGCCTGCCTTGCCGTCAATCAGCGTCCACACCTCGTCGAGTGTGGGAATGCCGGCGCCGTTCCCGGCATCCAGCGACCGGAGACCTGCCAGACGTTGCTGCATGACCGGTCCGCGCCCGTTGGTGGTGCGCTCCAGGGTGTCGTCATGAATGACAATGAGGGTATCTTCGACGTTGTACACATCCAGCTCTACGGCATTCACGCCACACTCCAGAGCTTTAGCGAAGCTCGGCAGTGTATTCTCGGGGGCGAGACCGGCAGCGCCCCGGTGGCCGATGATGCAGGGTCGGTTCGTGAGGAAAGCCTTTTCTTCTAAAATCTTTCCTCCCGAAGTCGTAATCTCGAAAGCCATAGCAGATCGCCATATCTGGACGCTTCATGATGCTTGCTGATTGCCGACCTGTCGACGCCGCTTCAGTTACAATGCCGCGATGAGTTACGAGGTATTTGCAAGAAAGCTTCGCCCCAGGGGATTCGACGCTCTGGTGGGGCAGGATCACGTGGTTCGGGCGTTGTCGCACGCCCTGGATCACGATCGTCTGCACCACGCATATCTGTTCACCGGTACCCGGGGGGTGGGTAAGACGACCATCGCGCGTATTCTCGCCCGGTGTCTGAACTGCGAAGCGAATGGCGTGTCGTCCTCGCCGTGTGGCGAGTGCTCGGCCTGTTCAGAGATCAATGAAGGTCGCTTCGTCGATCTCATCGAAGTGGATGCCGCGTCACGCACCGGTGTGGCCGACACGCGGGAACTGCTCGAGAACGCTCAGTATCTACCCACCCGCGGCCGCTACAAGGTCTACCTGATCGACGAGGTGCACATGCTGTCCAACGCGGCGTTCAACGCGCTGCTCAAGACGCTCGAAGAACCGCCGCCGCACATCGTTTTCCTGCTGGCTACGACCGAAGCACGCAAAGTCCCGGTTACGGTGCTGTCGCGGTGTCTGCAGTTCCAGCTCAAGAACATTCCGGCGGCTGAGATCAGCGCTTATCTTGCGAAGGTGCTTGCTGACGAGAACATCGAGTTCGAACCTGCGGCCCTCGATACCATTGCCCGTTCAGCGCGTGGCAGTATGCGCGACGCCCTGTCGATTACAGACCAGGCCATCGCGTTCGGTCAGGGCAGCCTGCAGGGACCTGCCGTCAGCGAAATGCTGGGGGTGGTCGGGCGCGATGAGGTGAGCGGTGTGCTCGAAGCGCTGGTTGCCGGGAACGCCGAGCGGCTGATGGCGGTGACGGCGGACTTCGCCAACAGGGCCGTAGACTTTTCCGCCATGCTGGAGGAGCTCATTGCGGCGCTGCATGGGCTCGCGGTAGACGCTGCCGTATCCGGAAAGGGTGGAGCGGGAGGGCTGAGTGCCGAAGCGCTGCACCTTTACTATCAGATCGCCCTCATGGGTTATCGCGACCTGCAGATCAGCCCGGACCCCCGGGCAGGCCTTGAGATGACGCTGCTGCGCATGCTGGCGTTCGCGCCGGAGCCAGGCAGCGCCGTGCCGCCAGCAATGCCTTCAGGGGGAGATACTTCCCAACGGCAGGGTCCCACCGGTGAGGCCGGGGCTGATGGCGGTCAGCAGTCAGCATCCGCGGAAGCCAGGCGGACGAGGCCTCCGGAGGCGCTGAGCTGCTGGTACTCCTGGGTCGCGCAGGCTCCGGTGCAGGGGGTCGCTCGCATGCTCATGGAGCATTCGGCGTTACACGAACTCGATGGCGACCGCCTGAGCGTCGTGCTCGATCATCGACACGATACGCTGCTGAACGACGCGCAGATCAAAACGATGGAAAGGGCGCTCGGGGAGGCAACCGGGCGTGAATTGAGGATCGATCTCGAGGTGGGGGATCCCATTTTCGAGACCCCTTCGGATCGCCTCGCGCGCCTGGCGGAAGAGAGGCAACTGGCGGCGGAACGAGCGATCGAGGAAGATGCCACCGTCCAGGCGCTGCTGCGCGAATTCGGTGGCTCGGTGCAACGGGTGCAGCCGCTGGACGGCTGATAAAAAACTCAAGTAGACAGCAAACGACGGAACCGCATGAGTATCAAAGATTTGAGCGGCCTGATGAAGCAGGCCCAGGAGATGCAGGCCAGAATGCAGGAGCAGATGCAGGCTGCACAGGAAGAGGCGGCTAACCTCAGAGTTACGGGGGACGCCGGAGCAGGGCTTGCCCGAGTGACCATGAATGGTCGCTTCGAAGTGGTTGAGATCTCGCTTGACGATGCGCTCCTCAAGGAAGAGAAAAGCGTTGTGGAAGATCTCATTGCTGCGGCCTGTAACGACGCGGTACGCCGTGCAGGCGAGGCGCAGCAGGCGAAGATGGCGGAGGCCGCTGGCGGCATGGGGCTGCCGGGTGGCATGGACCTCGGGAGCCTTGGCGACCTGCTCGGCAAAATGAAATTCTGATGGGGGCATCACCCCTGCTGACGCGACTCATACAGTCGCTGCAGATACTGCCGGGAGTCGGGCCGAAAAGTGCTCAGCGTATGGCGCTGACCATTCTGCAACGGCAGCGGGAAGGTGCTGCGCGGCTTGCAGAGGACCTGGCCCGAGCGGTTGAGGGTATCAAAGAATGTCAGTGGTGCCGCAACCTGACCGAGGAGAGCCTTTGCGGAATCTGTGCTGACGAACGTCGGGATCGGGCGGTGCTGTGCGTTGTCGAGTCACCGGCTGACATATTCGCCATCGAACAGGCGGGTGGCTATTCCGGGCAATATTTCGTTCTGCACGGACGCCTCTCGCCCATCGATGGTATCGGCCCCGAAGAGCTGCACATGGACCGGCTGCTGGCCCGTGTGCGCCGCGACGAAACCAAAGAGGTGATCGTTGCCACGAACGCCACTGTGGAAGGCGAAGCCACGGCACACTACATTCAGGATCTGCTCGGCGACCATGTCGAGTCGGTAAGCCGCCTCGCTCAAGGCATGCCGGTGGGTGGTGAGCTCGAGTATGCCGACGGCGGCACCATTCTCCATGCTCTGCAGGGTCGAAGGCGGCTGGGCGCGGTATGAGTGACGTTTCCTGGATCCGCGATGAGGACGCGTTGGCGGATGCCGTCGCCTCGTGTGGCCGGGTGGTCGCACTCGATACCGAGTTTCAGCGCACCTCCACGTTTTTTCCCATCGCAGGTCTTTATCAGCTCGCCAGCGCAGAACAGATCTGGCTGATCGATCCGCTGGAAATCGAGGATTTCGGTCCTTTCCTGGAACTGCTCGAAGACCGCAGCGTGGTCAAGGTGATGCACGCCTGCAGTGAAGATCTCGAGCTCCTCCGGCATCATCTCGGCGCGGTGCCCAGAGGCCTGTTCGACACCCAGTTTGCTTATGCCTTCGTCTCCGACCGCTACTCCATCAGTCTGGCAGCACTGGTCGAACACTACGAAGGGGTTGCCATGGAGTCCTCGCAAACCCGTTCCAACTGGCTGCGGCGACCGCTCAGCGACGCGCAGATTCACTATGCTGCCGAAGACGTGCGCTATCTGGTGCGCATTCATGACCGGCTGGTGGAAGAGCTTGCAGAAAAGGGGCGGTTGGAATGGTTTGAACAAGACATGGCTGAGCGTGGCGACTTTCGACCGCCCGATCCGGAAACCTATTATCTGGGCGTTGGCAAGGCATGGTCTCTCGCAGAGCATGAGCTTGCCCGTCTGCAGTCGCTATGTGCCTGGCGTGAGCGCACCGCGATGACCCGCGACATGCCCCGCAGGCGGGTTCTCGAGGACGACCAGCTGCTCGCCATGGCGCGGGTCGATCGGTTGGATGTGCAAGACCTGACGCGCTACGTGTCCAATGGTCTGGCGCGCCGCTACGGTGAAGAGATCGTTGAGGCGCACGGCCATACGCTGGCGCCAGAGGCGCTGTCAGAGGTGCCGAAGCCTCTGACTCAGGGTGAATCGGCAAAGCTCAAGAAGCTACGCGCTGCAGGTGTCGCACAGGCGGAGGATCTGGGGCTTGCGCAGGAACTGTTGGCCCGCAAACGCGATGTGGAAGCGCTGTACAGGCACTTTCGCGCCCATGGAACGCTCGATGAGCGCTTCGCCGGCTGGCGAAAGCCCATCGTCGGCGATCTGTATCAGCAGATGCTGGCCGGGTCACGTTGATGGAAATCGCCGTCTACCGCAGCAGCCGCAAAAAAGACACCTACCTGCTGCTGCGGGCTGAAGACGACCTCGCGGAAGTGGTGCCTGATGCGTTGATGGGTCAGTTCGGTGAGGCGACCCATTCTTTCTCCTTCACCCTGACCAGCGAATCAACGCTGCAGCGCATCGATCACGAGACGCTGCGTAAGCGCCTCGAAGACGACGGCTTTTACCTGCAGCTACCACCCCCGGAGAACCTGTGAACTGGTGGGATGAGTTGCCGCTCGAGGCGCTGAACGAAACGCAGTGGGAGGCGCTGTGCGATGGCTGCGCCAGGTGCTGCATGATCAAGCTCGAAGACGAAGACAGTGGCGAGATCGTGTACACCACCGTGGTATGCCGGTACCTGGATATGGACTGCGCCCGTTGCACGGTCTATCCCGAGCGTCATGTTCGCGTGCCTGACTGCGTGCCTTTCGGCGCAGCAGATGCAGCGGACTTTCACTGGCTGCCGGACTCCTGTGCATATCGGAAGCGCGCGGCGGGTAAGCCGCTGGACTGGTGGCATCCTCTCAACTCCGGGCGACCGGAGTCTGTGCAGGAGGCTGGCATATCGGTGATTGGACACGTGGTATCGGAAGATCAGGTGCATGAAGACGACCTGGAGCTTCATGCTGTCCGCTGGGTCAGTGCAGAGGAGGTTGAAGGGTGAGCGGATATGAAATCGCCTGGGTCGTGGTGGCGGTGGCCGGTGTGCTCTGTATTGCGGCGACGGGTATGTTGCTGCGTCATTCCGTTCGTCCGCTATTGCTGTTTCCCGCGCTGACGCTGCTGGCGGCTGTGTTGTTCGTTCCTGCGCCGCACCCGGGTGCCGAGGGTGTCTGGGCGCCGGCTTTTCTTGTAGCCCTCTTTGAGGGGCTCTTTCAGATGGACGGCAACCCCACGGCGGCCTTGAGGCTGCTGCTCGCCGGCTGTGTTGCAGCGCTGGTGGTCAGTGGTGGCGTCTCCGGCCTGCTGGCGCTCAGAAGTTCCCGCCGGGATGTGACAGAAAGCGTCTGACCGCGATCGGGCGGGGCGTGCACTCGGGTTTCGAATTTCCTGTCTGGTGCTAGCCTTCAGTAGAGAAACAACCGACCGTGTTGGCTATGCGCTTGCTTGTCGTCCGCCTGCTTATGATTGCGCTGTTGCTGGTTGCTGCTGTCAGCGGCCGCGCGGCACCCATCGATACATCACCGCCTGATGTCCGGCTGCTGCTGGACGTTTCCGGCAGCATGCGCAGCTACGACCCCCGGAATCTGCGCTCAGACGCCGTGTCGCTCCTCGTGCGGGCACTGCCGGATGAGGGGCGCGGGGGTATCTGGGTGTTTGCCAACGCAACGGTCCCGGTTGTGGAGCACGGTCAGACCGACCTGTTCTGGAAGCGTCTCGCTTCGATCCATACGCGGGACCTGGACAGTCGCGGCTCCCGGTCCAACCTGCCGGCGGCGATCGAGGCGGCGACATGGGACATTGCCGAACCCAGCGACTTCACCCGCCACATCGTGCTGCTGTCCGACGGGCGTATCGACATATCGGCAAACGAGGCTGAGAACACGGAGGCCCGCAGGCACTTCCTGGACTCCACGCTGCCGAAGCTCGCGGCGTCGGATATCCGGGTGCACAGCATCGTGCTGTCTGACAATGCCGACAGCAGTCTGCTCCGTCAGCTCTCCGAAGCTACGGGTGGCCATTTCCTGCACGCCAGCAGCGGTAAAGCGCTAGCCGGACATGTGCAGAAGGTGTTGAACCGAACCGCGAAACCGGCCTATCTCCCGGTTGACGGGCAGTCGTTCGTGGTGGATGCCGGGTTGGGAGAGCTGACCATCTACCGGCGCGGTGATGAGCGAGGGCTGGTGCTCATCGATCCAAACGGCAAGCGGCACACCCGCGCGTCGCCCGGAGTGCAGGTCCGGTGGCACGATGCGAAGGGATTCGACGTGTTGACGCTGGATCGTCCCATGCCGGGCCGATGGCACTTTGAGGGTGAGCTCGATGGCGGCGTGATGGCCTTCACTGACGTTGCAATAAAGGCCACGGATGTTCCCGCAACACTCTTTCCTGGCGATCTCAATCATGTTGATTTCATGCTGTTCAGCGGTGGCGCGGCCATTGTTGAAGACACCTTCCTGAGCGCGCTCGAGCCGAGAGCGGTGCTGCAGGGGGAGCGGTCTGATGAACCGCTCTTCATCGACTATATGGGCGGTGGCGTTTTTCGTGCGCACATGCTCGATGTGGTGCGGGCGGGCCCTTATGTGCTGCGCCTGTCGCTGAGTGGACGGACCTTGAGCCGTGAAACCGTCGTGCCTTTCGACCTGGCCAATCCGGTACGCATCCGCGTCGCTCCGGATGGCGACAAAGCGGTTGTCTGGGCGGAGCTGATGAACGCGTCAGTGGACTATTCGGCGATGACCGTCGCTGCACAGGTGCGCAAGGTACCCGGGCCGAAGCGGCTCATCCCGGCTCAGGCATTTCCGGCCGGCCACTGGGCCGTTTCCCTGGATGAACGCAGTGGGAATGTCGAGGTTGGATTCAGTTTTGTCGGTAACTTTTTGAATCAAAAGGATTTTGAACTCAAGACATCCCCTGTAAAGGTGCGCCTGCCGGTGGCAGAAGAACAGGTGTATGTGTTCGATAAACGGGGCAAGGCGGTGCCCGAGCCTGAACCGCTACCGGAGCCGGAGCCCGCACCGGCGTCGGAGCCCGCGCAGAAAATCGTCATCGATGCCTCCGATCAGGCTGTGCTGCCTGATGATCAGACTGTGGAAGAGCCGCAATTGACGCTGCCCATATGGTTTGCCGGAGCCGTTGGCGGTGTGGTGCTGCTGCTGCTGTGCTTTATGTACTTCATCCTCAGACGCCCACCGTTGCCGGAGACGATTCGGAGCTTCCTCGAATCCCGTAGCGGCACACCTTCCGACCCGCAACCTGCCTGAGTATGCTCCCGCGCGGGGTGATGGTAGAGTACCGGGCTCGAATTTTACGGCCGTTCGCGGCGCAAGCATTTGAAAAGGGGTTGGGCAGAGCAACATGATTTTCGACAGTACTGATACCTATATCTCCACGGACGAACTCAGCATGGCGGTGGATGCCGCGGTGAAACTGCAACGACCGCTGCTCGTCAAGGGAGAACCGGGCACCGGCAAAACCATGTTGGCCGAGGAAGTCGCCAAATCGCTGGGCATGCGCCTGATCGAATGGAACATCAAGTCCACCACCAAGGCCATGAACGGGCTCTACGAGTACGATGCGGTTTCCCGTCTGCGGGATTCGCAGCTGGGCGATGAGCGGGTACAGGACATCCGCAACTACATCAAGAAGGGCAAACTCTGGGAGGCTTTCGAGGCAGACGAACGGGTGGTGCTGCTCATCGACGAGATCGATAAGGCCGATATCGAGTTTCCCAACGATCTGTTGCAGGAACTCGACAAGATGGAGTTCTACGTTTACGAACTTGGTGAAACCGTCAAAGCGAAGCAGCGCCCGGTGGTGATCATCACCTCCAACAACGAAAAGGAGCTGCCCGATGCGTTCCTGCGCCGTTGTTTCTTCCACTACATCAATTTCCCGGACCGCGAGACCATGCAGGACATCGTCAGCGTTCATCACCCCAAGGTGAAGCAGGAGCTGGTGAAGGAAGCGCTCGATATCTTCTTCGATGTGCGCAAAGTGCCGGGCCTGAAGAAAAAGCCCTCGACCTCGGAGCTGATCGACTGGCTGAAGCTGCTCATGGCGGATGATATTCCAGATGAAATTCTCACCAATCGCGACCCGAGCAAGGCCATTCCGCCGCTGTACGGTGCGCTTGTCAAGAACGAGCAGGATGTGCACCTGCTCGAGCGCCTGGCCTTCATGAATCGTCGCGACAGCCGAGGCTGACACGAAGAATACTGAAGGGGTAGTACAGTGCTGATCAATTTTTTTCTGACACTGCGCAAGTACAAAGTTCCGGTGACGATCCGCGAGCTGATGGACCTGATTGAAGCGCTGAAGCACCGGCTCGTTTATGCGAACGTCGATGACTTCTATCTGCTCAGTCGTACCTGCATGTGCAAGGACGAAAAGCACTACGACAAGTTCGACCGTGCTTTCAGCGCATACTTCAAGGGTCTCGAGGATCTGCACGGGCTTCTTGAAAGTCTGATTCCCGACGAGTGGCTGCGCCACGAGTTCGAAAAGTCGCTCACGCCGGAAGAGCTCGAACAGATCGAGTCTCTCGGCGGTCTCGAGAAGCTCATCGAAGCGTTCAAGGAAGCCAAGGAAGAAGCCGAGCGCAAAGAGGCGCAGGAAGGCAAGGAAGGTAAAGAGGGCGAGGAAGGCGAGGGCGACGACCCGAACAAGAAAGGCAAAGGCGGCCAGGGTAAAGGCAAAAAGAAGAAAGCCAAGAAAACCTGGGACCAGCGTCAGTACAAGAACCTCGATGATTCCGTGGAGCTGGGCACCCGCAACATCAAGATGGCCCTTCGGCGTCTGCGTAAGTTTGCCCGATCCGGTACTGACGAAGAGCTTGATATCGACGACACGATCCGGTCCACCGCCCATAACGGCGGCATGCTCGACCTGAAGATGCGTCCGGAGCGGAAGAACACCGTGAAGGTGCTGCTGTTCCTGGATATCGGCGGCTCCATGGATGCGCA
>JAUIKX010000136.1 GCA_030430515.1 Gammaproteobacteria bacterium
CATGGGCGATGCCAACGATGCGCTGAACCTGAATACCGCGCCGCCGGCCATCGTGCTGATGGCGGGCCTGCAGGGCGCGGGTAAGACCACCACGGTGGCGAAGCTTTCTCTGCTGCTGAAAACCCGCGAGAAAAAGAAAGTGGCAGTGGTCTCAGCCGACGTCTATCGCCCGGCGGCAATCAAGCAGCTCGAAACCCTGGCGGGAGAGGTGGGAGCCCATTTCATTCCTTCATCGCCGGATGAGAAGCCGTCTGACATTGCCGATCGCGCGGTGGAGGAAGCGAAGCGGGCCTTTGCGGATGTGCTGATCGTTGACACGGCAGGTCGGCTTGCTGTCGACGAAGACATGATGGCGGAGATCCGCGCGCTGCAGGCGCAGCTGACGCCCATCGAAACCCTGTTCGTGGTCGACGCGATGACTGGTCAGGACGCCGCCAACACCGCCAAGGCGTTCAACGACGTGCTCGATCTCACCGGCGTGGTGCTTGCCAAAGCCGACGGCGATGCCCGCGGTGGCGCGGCGCTGTCGGTGCGCTCGGTCACCGGCAAGCCCATCAAATTCGTCGGTCTGGGCGAAAAGATGGATGCGCTGGAGCCTTTCCACCCGGATCGTCTGGCCAGTCGTATCCTCGGCATGGGCGACCTGCTCAGCCTCATCGAGGAAGCTCAGCGCAAGGTCGACAAGAAGAAGGCCGAAAAGCTGGCCCGTAAGCTCGAGAAGGGCAGAAAGTTCGACCTCGAAGATTTCCGCGAGCAGCTCAACCAGATGTCCAACATGGGCGGCATCAGCAGCATGATGGACAAAGTGCCCGGCATGAACCAGCTGCCGAAAAACGTTCAGGACAAGGTGGACGACAGCCAGTTCAAGCGTATGGGCGTCATCATCGATTCCATGACCCCGCACGAACGGCGCTTCCCGGATGTGATCACCGGCTCCCGAAAGCAGCGCATCGCCAGGGGTAGCGGCACTTCCGTGCCCGACATCAACCGTCTGCTCAAACAGCACAAGCAGATGCAGAAGATGATGAAGAAATTCTCCAAGAAAGGCGGCATGCAGAAAATGATGCGCGGTCTCTCAGCCATGCAGGGGGCGGGTGGCATGGCCGGCAGGCCGCCGGGTAGAAGGCGCTGATCGCCGGCGATTGAGATCAACCGTGCGGCAACGGAGTTTGCCGCATTAGATGTCTGTCGAAAAAAAAACTCAGTCAGAAATTCAGCAAGGAATGCTCACCAATGTTTTTGTATGCCCCCGCTTTCGGTGTCTCAGGCCGTGCTGTTGCGTTATCTCTTTTCGTTGTGGTGCTCTGCGGCTGCGGGGGTGGCGGAAGCGGCGGTGGCTCAACCGCTTTGCCCGATCAAAGCACCTCAGATCCATCCGTCGCCCTCACTATTGACGAAGAAGCCGCACTGCGCGCGGTGCCATCGCTTTTTCAAGGGCATCAGCGTGCCTACCAGCTCTATCATAGTGTGGTTCAGGCAACGCTCAACGTTGTCAGCATGGGTGAGCTGATCAACGATTCGTCTTGCGGTGGTCTGGGTCAATCTCTGGTTGAAATTGTAGATGAAGACGCCAGCGACACTCTGAGTGCGGGTGATCGAGTGCTCATCCAATGGCGAGACTGCTCGCTGACTGCGCTGCGCGGGCCGGTCACTGGCGCGATCGAACTCAGCCTCACGGAAGCGCGCATCGATCGGCCATCCGCAGATTACATTCTGGCGGGGGCGTTGCTCATCGAGGAGCCGCTGGAGGTCGTTGAGTCGAGCGCAACGACCGCTCCGAACTTCCGCGAGGGTGTTACTCGGCTCATTTCCGGTCGGCTGGATTTTCGGGTGGTCACTAAGGGCAATACTGGATACGAGCGTTTGTCGATTACCTCCTTCGGGGATGAAGAGCTGCGGATTGTCCGGCGCGGCAGTGCTACGGGAGACGATGTCGAGATGTATCGCAACCTGGTCGTCACGCGGACGCAGGATCGCGATCTGGAAGGTTCTTTCAGCGAGCTGAGCGTTTCGGCTCGCATAGAAAGTGGCTATCTGGGCGGTGCGCTGGATTGCTCGACCACTTCGCCCCTCAGGGGGGACAGCGGGAATTTTCCGACTTCCGGTGTATACGAGTGCGCAGGTGCTTCAGGGGGCAGGCTGAGCGTTTCCGCTGCTTTGTCTTTCAGCGCCGTATCGTATGCATACGCGCAGAGCGATGGATCGGCAGAAACCGTACTTGAAGAGAGTGCGGACGGCAGAGATCTGCGCAGCTGGCGTGCGTTTGTGGACTCAATCCTGCTCGCGGGGGAGTCGCCGAGTGCGTACTTTGGCAATGTGGACGAGGCGAGGCTTCTCGAGCCCGAGCAGGCCGTCGCCATCGTCGCGAACGATGTCGTGCTCGATGCACCGGGCGGGCGTCTGTATGTGGCCAATACGAACGGCGTGCAGGTGATTGACGTCGATACGCTTGCGACGATTGAAAGTGTCCGGTACCAGCGGCCGGCCGTTGCTTTGGCGCCCACCGACGATGCTTCGACGCTCTGGGTGGGCTTTTCAGGCAATCGGACGATCAGGAGCCTGTCATCACAGGATCTCAGCTTTCGTGCCAGCGTGAATCTGGAGTTTAACGCCCAGAGTGCGGATGATCTGGAGATTACTCCCGGCAGTATCGCTGCCGTTCCTGGGTCGGTGGACCGCCTTGTCGTCAGCAATCAGCGGGGTAGCCGGGTGGTCGCCGTTGACCAGGGGGTGACCCTGCCGGATCGGGTCGAGTTCTACAGTGGGCCCGTGCGGCTCAATGTGAGCGATCAGGGGGCTGTTGTAGCCGTTGCAGATCGATCCAGTGGGGATGAGGTCTACGAGATGTCTCTGGACGCATCCGGAATCGAGCTGGTGACGACATACGATGGCTTCGCGCCTCGCGGTGCTCGTGCGGTTCATGGTTTGAGCGAGGGCTACGTAACGTCGGCCGGTTACCACTTCGACACCGGCGAAGAGATTGTCACCAACCTCTACGGTGGCTCCGAAATGGTTGCCTTGGCGACTGACGTGGACCGGAACCGCATTTACGCGCTCGATCGAGAGGGCTACCTGCACCTGATGCAGATGCAGCCGCGAGCGCTGCTCGCCCGTTACCGGATCTTTGAAGGCTACAGCGTGTATGAGGCGACGCTGCTGGCTGGATCGGAGCGCTTGCTCGTTCTCGCCGCTGGCGCGCTCTCGGCTTACTCGATGGCGAAGTTGGAGAACGAGGTGCCGGATAGCATCCCCTGTGAGCGGGTAGATCACTCGCAGGACCTGGACGTCGGCACGGTTCTTGATCTTCGCTGCAGCGCCACTGCGGTTGCCGTTGATCCTGCCCGCAATCGGCTTTATCTGGCCCTCGATTATCTGGAGGGTGCGTCGGGAAATTCGGTTGCGGTGGTATCCCTCGCGACCGGTGAGGTCGCCGAAAGCGTTCCGTTGGGCATAACGCCTACACGTTTGCATCTGAGTGCAGATGGCAGTGCGCTTTATGCGACCTCGAGCGGTAGTTCAGAAATCGTCCGGATCGATCCGGCTTCGCTTACTGTGACAGCGCGTTTCTCATCCGGCGTGCGCAGCAGATCGGCTGGGTTGGTCTCCAGTCCAGAGTATCCGTTGGCGCTTGGCGCCAATCCGCTCGATGCTGACGAACTGGTCCTGCTTTACAGCTCGTCTCGTAACGTGGCGCACTTTCGCGGCCGCCTTCGCTCCGAGCGTCTCGCCTCCGCAGAATATGATGCTTTTGCAGTGAACTTTCTGGCTCGTGGGGATCGCGCGATGATCGTTTCCAGGGATGAGCTGCAAGTTCTGGAAGTCGCACCGGAAGGCGTGACCGAACTGTCGCAGGTGCGGCTGTCGTCCAACGTCGAGCGATCGGCGCTCGTCGATGATGTGCTGCTCTTTGAGGATGGCAAAGCGCTGAATCTGGATACGCTCACCGGTGAACCAACCTGCGCGATCGATCTGGACCCTGGTACTTATCCAGTTGTCGGTAGTGATCCTTCGAGCGGACGCCGATACTACGTGTCGTTGTTCAACGAGCGGTTCCGAATCTCTGCCTGTGCGCCCCAGACCGGCGCCATTGCCGAGTCACCGTTCTACGTCGTGATCGGCGGCACGCTGGGGCAGCTACGGGGGGTTTACGCGACTGGCGATGGTCGTCTGGCACTGCACTTTTCCAATCGCGTGGTGCTGGTTGATGAGCCCGATCTTGATTAGGTTACCTAAATCAGAGGTTACCTAGACATACTCTGGGATATCCGTACAATACGGCGCCCTTCAGGACCACGAAAATTTAAAGTACGCCCTATGGTGATCATTCGTCTCGCGCGCCACGGCGCCAAGAAAACCCCGTTCTACCACATCACCGTGGCAGACAAGGCAGAGAAACGCGACGGCCGTTTCGTCGAGCGCGTGGGTTTTTACAACCCCATGGCTCGCGGTGCGGAAGAAACGCTGCGAATCGACCTCGATCGCATCGATCACTGGGTTGGCGTCGGCGCTCAGATGTCTGAGCGGGTTGCCAAGCTCGTGAAGAAGGCCCGCGCTGCCGAGCCTGCAGCCGCCGCTGCTGAAGCCTCTTAAGTAGAAATCCTTCCTTGTATGGCCGGTGGCACCGAGAAGACCGTGCTCATCGGCCGCATCACCGCCGCTCACGGTGTGCGTGGGTGGCTGAAGCTCAAGAGTTTTACCGATCCCGCGGATAATATTCTGCTCTATGGCCCGTGGCTGTTTCGCGACCCACGGGGCCAGGTTCGTGAGGTGGCGTTGGAGGCGCTGCACCGGCAGGGTGCGCACTTCATTGCCCGCGTTGCCGGCTGTGACGACCGCGATGCAGCGGAGGCGCTGAAAGGCACTGAAATCCATATGCCGGCCGATGCGCTGCCGGTGCCTGACGACGACGAGTTCTACTGGCGCGACCTCTTTGGGCTCGAAGTGACCAATGAGAGCGGCAAGATGCTCGGCAAAGTGCGCACCATGATGGAGACGGGTGCCCATGATGTGATGGTGCTCGATACTGGCGTGTTGATTCCCTTTGCCGATCCCTACCTGCTGGAAGTTGACCGCCTGAGCGGCGTCATAAAAGTAGCCTGGCAGGAGGATTGGGCGTGAGCCGCCTCTGGTTCGGCGTGGTGACGCTGTTTCCCGAAATGGTGACTGAAGCCGCTAATTTCGGCGTGTTCCGCCGTGCGCAGGAGGGTGGTGCGGTACAGGTGGAGGCATTCAATCCTCGCGACGATGCGACCGACCGGCACCGCACCGTAGACGACAAGCCCTATGGTGGCGGTCCGGGCATGGTGATGATGGCCGAACCGCTTCTTGCGGCCATCGGTCGGGCACGGCAGGCGGCAGCAGCGTGGGGCGACGATGCCGCGCCAGTGCTGCTCATGTCGCCTCAGGGGCCTGTGTTCGATCAGCGCCGGGCCCAGGCCATGGCCGATCGCAGTGGCGGGTTCATTCTGGTTTGCGGCCGTTATGAAGGGGTCGATCAGCGGGTGATCGAGCTGGCTGTGGATGGGGAGCTCTCGGTGGGCGATTTCGTGGTTTCTGGGGGTGAATTGCCGGCGCTGGTGGTGATGGACGCCATTTCCAGACTCATCGAGGGCACAATCGGCAATCCAGACTCACTTTTGAGCGAATCACACCTTGATGGATTGCTCGAATATCCGCAATATACGCGCCCCGAATTCGTGGAAGGGCTCGGCGTGCCGTCGGAGCTCCTTTCAGGCGACCACAAGCGGGTCGCCGACTTCCGTAGAAAAGCAGCTCTTGGCCGCACTTTGGATCGGCGCCCTGAGCTCCTTCTCGAGGGAGAGGTGCTGGCAGATCAGTCTGATCGGCGCCTTCTGAAGGATTTGCTGGTTGAAAGAACTACTGACGGCTGAGAAGCCGACAACACAGACCTAGAGGAGACACCGAACGTGCGCAGGAACAAGATCATCGAGCAGCTTGAGAACGAGCAGCTCACCGAACATAACCAGGACTTTGGTCCGGGTGACACGGTGGTTGTGCAGGTGCGCGTTCGTGAAGGTAACCGTGAGCGTCTCCAGGCATTCGAGGGCGTTGTCATCGGTCGTCGCAACCGTGGCCTGAACTCCTCGTTCACGGTGCGTAAAATCTCCCATGGCGTCGGTGTCGAGCGCACCTTCCAGCTGCACAGCCCGCTCATCGAGTCCATCACCCGCAAGCGTCGCGGTGATGTGCGTCAGTCCAAGCTCTACTACCTGCGCGAGCGTTCCGGCCGATCGGCACGTATCAAAGAGAAGGTGGGTTCCAAGAAAACGGAACCTGCTGCAGAGTAAGCAGTTCTTCGTCGGTGTGCCCTTGTCAGTGGTTCTGGCGGGGGCATACAGCCTCGTTTGATCCCTGCGGGTCTGGGTTTGGAAGTGGGCTTCGGAAGAAGAGGCCAGCTTGCAAGGTGGGGGACCTGGGGAGGGGAGAGAGTCCTCACAAGCTGGCCTGTATCCAATTACCGGGAGAGAGACCGGTCCTTGGTCTGTGACCCCGTCGCAGCGATTGGGGGAGTCGCGTTCGCGTCGAGGTCGCGATAAGTAATGCAGGCACTGTGCCAACTTTTTGGTTTTTTGATAAATTCCTTGCTAATCAAATGGTTACGCCGTATTCGCAGCTTTTTCTACAGTCGCAGCCTCTTTACATGTCCGGCGTAGTGCGTCACTTTTCCGTCACCCTCATGGACAGATTACGTCACCTTGTTGCAGCCGATTGACCAGTACATCGACGAGTTGTGGCTGGAGCGCGGTCTGAGCGAAAACACCCTGGCTGCCTATCGGCGGGATCTTCTGGCTGCAGAGCAGCTCCTCGGTAAGCCTCTGCTGGAGGCAAGAGCCTCGGACCTGGCTGCCTGCCTGTCTGAGCGGGTGGCGCAGGGCATCAAGCCTAGGTCCACGGCACGATGGTTGTCCTGCCTGCGTGGTTACTACCGCCACGCCGTGCGTAAAGGTCGGCTGGAAGAGGATCCAAGTAGCAGCCTGAGCCTGCCGAAGCTTGGGCGCGCGCTGCCGGGCACTCTGAGCGGTGAGGAGGTCGACCGGTTGCTGACGGCGCCGGATGCGGATACTCCGGAAGGGCTGCGAGATCGTGCCATGCTGGAAGTGCTCTACGCATGCGGTCTGCGCATCAGCGAGCTGGTTTCGCTGCCTGTCGTCGCCATCAACCTGCGCCAGGGGGTCGTCCGGGTAGTCGGCAAAGGTGCCAAAGAGCGTCTGGTGCCTATGGGCGAACGGGCCATGAGCCTCGTTGAAGACTACTTTGCGAGCGCCCGGGTGGTGCTTCTGAACGGCCGCGCCAGCGAGGCGCTGTTCGTTACCCGGCGGGGATCTGCCATGTCCCGGCAGAATTTCTGGTATGCCATAAAACGCTACGCGCTGGTTGCCGATATTCACAAATCGCTATCGCCGCACACGCTTCGGCATGCGTTTGCGACGCATTTGCTCGATAATGGTGCCGATCTCAGGGCCGTGCAGATGATGCTGGGCCATAGCGACCTGTCCACCACGCAGATTTATACGCACGTGGCCCAGGCCCGCTTGAAGGCGCTGCACAGCACGCATCACCCGCGCGGCTGAGCTGAAGCGGCTAGACTGAAATGAAGTTCACCCAGATAACGCTTATTCGAGGAGCGAAATGAGAAAATTGACAGCACTTGCTCTGGCGGTAGTTATGTTTGGTGCCCCGCTGGCGCTTCAGGCTGCCGATCCGGAGGTACCCGAAGGAGCGAAAGCCCTGGTCGCGAAGCTCAAAGCGGTTCGTCCTGACCTGCCGGTCGAAGGGGTTCATGCCACGCCCATCGAAGACATCTACGGCCTCGAGCTGCCGGACGGTACCGTGCTCTACGGCACGGCGGACGGTCGCCATCTTTTTGCGGGCGACCTTTATGTTCTCGGCGAGCAGCTGGCAAACTTCACCGAAAGCCGTCGCACGGTTCAGCGACGCGCGCTGATGAAAACGATGCCGTTGGAAGACATGGTGGTGTTCTCGCCCGACAAGGAAACGCGGAAGTCGGTTTACGTGTTTACCGACGTGGACTGCGGCTACTGCCGCAAGCTGCATCAGGAGATGGCAGACCTGAATGATCGCGGCATCGAAGTACGCTACCTGGCCTACCCGCGGGCGGGTATCGGCTCTGATTCGTACCGCAAAATCGTTTCGGCATGGTGTTCGGACGATCAGCGTGAAGCGCTGACCAAATTGAAGCTGGGTGGCGATGTTCCGGAAAAATCCTGTGTCAATCCGGTGGCAGCTCAATACGATCTTGGCCGAAAGGTCGGCATCTCCGGCACGCCCGCCATCGTCACCGAAGATGGGCAGCTGTTTCCCGGCTACATGCCGGCTGCCCAGCTTGCCGCTCAGCTCGGTTTGAATTAAGGCATCACTATGGCTCCTTTGCGTATTGGTATCGCCGGGCTCGGCACGGTCGCCCAGGGTCTGCTGACGCTGCTCAATGAAAACCGTGAGCTCATCGAGCGACGCGCTGGTCGCGCCATCGAGGTGGCGGCGGTCGCCAGCCGCAGCGAGAAGGATGTCGACCTGCTGGGGGGATAGTTCACCCCTGATGTGCTGAGCCTCGTTGAACGGGAAGATGTCGACCTGGTCGTCGAGCTGATTGGCGGGGAAGGCGTCGCGCTTGAACTCGTGGAGAAGTCGCTCCATGCCGGTCGAGGCGTGGTGACGGCAAACAAGGCCATTCTTGCGGGTTTCGGGCAGGGGCTTTTTACGGCGGCCAGCCGTACAGGTGCACCCTTTGGTATCGAGGCAAGCGTTGCCGGTGGTATCCCGATCCTCGGTGCCATCGGTTCCGGCCTGTCGGGCAACCGCATTACCCGCGTGGCCGGCATCATCAACGGCACCTGCAACTATATCCTCACTGCCATGGCGGAAGATGGCGAAGCGTTTGGCAAGGCGCTGGCCACAGCTCAGGAGCTCGGCTATGCAGAGGCCGATCCCACCTTTGATGTGGGCGGTATCGACGCAGCCCACAAACTGACGATCCTCGCGGCGCTGGCATTCGGTACGCCGCTCGACAAGGAAGCCGTCTACATCGAGGGGATCGAGGACATTACCC
>JAUIKX010000380.1 GCA_030430515.1 Gammaproteobacteria bacterium
GCCGCCGCTCCCCTACTTCCCTGGCAGCGAGTTCGCCGGCACAGTCACGGCAGTTGGGGAAGGTGTGGACCATATCGAGGTCGGCGACCGGGTGCTCGGCAGCGGCAACGGCGCCTACGCGGATCAACTCTGTGCCAACGCTCACGCGGTCTATGCCTACCCTGACGCCATGGACGCGGCCACGGCGGCAGGATTTTTCATCAACTACGCCACCGCGCTCTATGGGTTAAGGGACTGCGGCAACCTGCAAGCGGGCGAAACCGTGCTGATGCTCGGTGCTGCCGGGGGTGTGGGCTCCTCTGCCATCGCCGTGGCGAAAGCCATGGGTGCCCGGGTCATCGCCGCTGCATCGACAGACGCGAAGCGCCGTGCCGCCCTTGAATTCGACGCCGACGATACGGTGGATTACAGCGACCCGAAATGGCGCGACGAGCTGAAAGCGAAGACCCGTCAGAGCGGCCTGCAGATGGTCTACGATCCGGTGGGCGGCGACGTATCTGAAGCCGCGCTCCGATCGCTATCACCCGGCGGACGCTTTCTTGTGGTGGGTTTCGCGTCGGGAACCATTCCGAAAATTCCTCTGAATCTGGCGCTGCTCAAGCGCATCAGCATCGTTGGCGTCGACTGGGGCGGCGAGATTCGCGCGAGCCCGCACGTCAATCCAGGCCTCATGACCGACCTCTTCACCATGATCGAAAGCGGCGCCCTGAAGCCTGCCTCGGTGGAAACCCGCCCGATGGACGACCTGCCTGCCGCGTTGTCGGATCAGCTGGCAGGGAAAGTGATTGGAAAACTGGTGATGGTGAATCCGGCTGGTGTATGATTCGCCGCCTGTTCTGGACAGCACCTCAGGCGCGTAGCTCAGTTGGTTAGAGCGCTACCTTGACATGGTAGAGGTCCCCGGTTCGAATCCGGGCGTGCCTACCAGAACGGCGACTTTCAGCTTTTTCTTCCGACTCTTTCTTCTGGACGGTCAGCCGAACGGCTTCGGCACATCATCCTCAGGTTGGTCTTCTTCGATCGCTTCGAGTGTCAGCTCCCCGAGCGTACTGCCAGGTATTTCGACTTTCTTCTCTTCAGGCGCGGCCGTACCCACGGCATCTTCCGCGGCAAGTTTCACGCGCAGGCGCAGGTTGTTGGCGGAATCGGCGTTGGCGAGTGCGTCTTCAAGGCGTATGCGCCCGGCCTGGTAAAGGTCGAACAGCGCACCATCGAAGGTGCGCATGCCGAGCTCAGCGGACTTCTCCATGATTTCTTTGATGCCCTCGAGCTTGCCCCGAAGAATCAGCTCCTGAATGGTCTTGGTGCCGAGCAGCACTTCCACCGCAGCACAGCGTTTGCCGTCCACGGTGGGAACGAGCCGCTGAGAAACGATGGCGCGCACATTCTGCGCCAGAGCCAGAAGCAGCTGCGGGCGCCGCTCTTCCGGAAACAGGTTGATGATGCGCTCCAGCGCCTGGTTCGCGTTGTTGGCGTGCAGCGTAGAGATCGCGAGATGTCCGGTTTCGGCAAACTCGAGCGCATGCTCCATGGTCTCCCGATCGCGTACCTCGCCGATGAGAATCACGTCTGGCGCCTGACGGAGGGTGTTTTTCAGAGCGTTGCGGAAGCTGCGCGTATCCACACCGACTTCGCGTTGATTGATGATGCTCTTCTTATGCGTGTGCACGTACTCGATGGGATCTTCGATCGTGATG
>JAUIKX010000381.1 GCA_030430515.1 Gammaproteobacteria bacterium
GTTTCACGTGAAACACCCCGTTGGCTGGTGCCAGTTCATCCCCGGTTCCGGGATGACGGGTCGTCGTTGCCAGAATCTGCCCACCGATCCGCTGTAAAAGCGAGAAAAACCGGGCGTTGTGCGCCAAATCGAGCTCCGCGCCGGCATCGTCTATGAGGAATACCGTGGATCTTTGCTCGGTCTCGGCAAGCAGCGAGGCCTGACCGATCTGCAGGGCGCTGGCGACCAGCTTCCCCTGACCTCGAGAGAGCACAGAGCCGGCAGCCACGCCTTCAGATCGAATCTGTACGTCCGCCCTATGCGGACCCCATAAAGTGGAGGCATATTTTACCTCGCGCGGACTGGATTCAGCCAACAATTTACCGAGTTGCTCGTCCTTTCCCCAACCCCTTTTGTACTGCACCTCGAGGGTCAAATCCGGCGCCAGCTCCGCAAGCACGGCTTTGAAGTGCGGCAGCAACAGCTGAAGGTATTCCTGCCGGTCGGCAGTAACCGCTTCACCCAGACGGGCAACTTCGTCATGCCAGGGCCGCAGTTGCCGATCATCCGCCTGTTCCTTCAGCAGAACATTTCTCTGCTTCACTGCCCGCAGGTATTTTCTCAGTGTATCCAGGTAGGAAGGTTTCACGTGAAACGTGCCCCAGTCGAGCCAGCTGCGCCGATTCGCCGGGCCACCGAAAACCAGCTCGGCAATATCCGGCAGCATCACCTGCAGGGGCGTAAGCCGGGCAACCTCCGACAAACGCTGTTCTATCTCGCCGTTCAGGCGCATTTCCGTGCGGGCACGCCGGTCTTTACTGATCGCCAGTGTGGTGTGACCGCGGATTTCGTCATCGATCGCGACACGAACCACCAGCTGATCAGCGTCATGCTGAATCAATGTCTGAGTTTTCTGGGTGCGAAACGAACGCCCGCGGCAGAGCAGGTGCACGGCTTCGAGCAAGGCGGTCTTGCCTGCGCCATTGTCGCCGTAGAAAGTATTGAGCCCTGGCGCCAGATCTATGGCGACAGAGCTCAGGTTACGGAAATAGGAGATTTCGAGCCGGGTGAAACGCACGATTCCCTGCGCGCGCTCAGCTTGCCGATGTCTTAGAGCCGCATCGGCATGACAACGTATACCGCATCGTCTTTGCCCATGCCTTCTATGAGCGCGCTGCTGTTGGCGTCGGAAACAGACAGCTGGATCTGCTCCGTATCCAGGACGTTGAGCACATCCTGCAGATAGCTGACGTTGAAGCCAATCTCCATCCGCTCGCCGTCGTAATCCACGGCGACCTCCTCTTCCGCTTCCTCCTGCTCAGGATTGTTGGCCTGAATGGTCATCTGCTCACCGTCGATGATCATACGCACGCCCCGATACTTCTCATTGGAAAGAATGGACGCGCGCTGGAAAGCCTGTTTCAGAGATGCGCGATCACCGGTAATCGTGCGACCCAGGTCTTTCGGCACGACCTTTTCGTAGTCAGGAAACTTGCCATCAACCAGTTTGGTTGTCAGTGTATAAGGCCCCTTGCTCACACGGAGATGATTGGCGCCCAGCTGCATGAGCACTTCCTCGTCGCCATCATCCAGCAACCGGCTGAGTTCCAGTACGCCTTTGCGAGGCACGATCGCCTGAACCCGCTCGCTGCCAGCGCCGGCACCCTCGAGCGTGCACATGGCAAGCCGATGACCATCAGTCGCAACGGTACG
>JAUIKX010000137.1 GCA_030430515.1 Gammaproteobacteria bacterium
TTCGCAGAGGTGACCGGTATCGTCGAACCCGCCGGCGCTGTTGGGACGAGAAATCAGTTTGCCGTCGCGGCCCCAGTTCCAGGCATGGAACGGGCACGAGAACGAGCGGGCTTCGCCGCGGCCTTCAGCGATACGCACGCCGCGGTGCCGGCAGGCGTTGATGTAGGCGCGTACCTGCAGGTCGTCGTCGCGCACGAGAAGCAGATGGGTGTCGTACGCGGTGTGGGTAAGGTAGCTGCCGGCTTCAGGCAGGTCCGGCGTCAGCGCGATGAGCAATGGCTGTCGTTTGAAGAGGTGCTCAACCTCCCGCGCGCACTGATCGTTGTCGATGTAGTGAGCGCCCGGTACGCGCAGGCTGTGCGGAGCATAGTCGGTGGTGCCATTTTTCAGGTGCTCTGCCACCCTCTGAACCAGATCGACCTGTACTTCGGTTTTCATTCGCGCGCCTCCGTGTTGCCCGTCTGTACTAATCGAACGGTTTCGAACAAACGTTAGAATCCAAAACTAGCAGACGTTAGACTGCCGGACAACAGGGTGGTCTTTAGGGCTTGAATGGTCGAATCGGATATCGTGCTCGTTGTCGGTGGTACTTCCGGTATCGGCGCCGCGGCAGCAAGCGCTTTCGCTCGGGAGGGCGCCAGGGTGTTGGTTGCCGGGCGCGATGCGCGGCGTGGTGAAGAAATCGCAGGCGCCATAGACGGTCACTTTCTGCCGGTGGATCTGCGCGCCGAGAACCAGGTGCGGACGCTGTTTGAGACTGTGCAGAATCGTTTCGGGTGTCTGAACGTGCTGGTGAACTCCGGCGGTGCGGTAGTTGCCGGTCGCGCTCAGACGCTGGTACTCGAGCACTGGCAGCGGCTGCTCGACATCAATCTCACCGGTGCGTTCCTCACGTGCCAGCACGCCGTGCCGCTGCTTCGCACGGCGGCGCGGCGGGGGCTGAACGCCGCCATCGTCAACGTCGGTTCGCTGTCGGGGCAAGGCGGTGACCTGGCCATGCCGGCCTACAATGCCGCCAAGGCGGGGCTTGCCAACTTCACCCGCAGCCTGGCGCTGGAGCTCGCTCCTGAAGGCATTCGCGTCAACGGGGTCTCACCCGGACCAATCGACACGCCCATGGCGCAGGCCACCACTTCCAACCCAGAGTTGCTCGAGGCCTACGAGGCGACGATTCCTCTTGGCCGGTTCGGCCGGCCGGAAGAGGTGGCAGAAGCCATCGCCTATCTCGCTTCCCCGCGGGCGAGCTTCATCACGGGTGCGGAGCTAGCCATCGACGGAGGGTTATCTGCGCGATCCGGATTGCCGGACTTCATGTCGCTGTCGGATAGACTGACATGAATACAGACGCTGAGCTGGACTCCAAGTCGGTTCGCACCCGAAAACGCGTGCTTGCCGCCGCGGCGCGGGTGTTCCGCCAGCAGGGTTACGCTGCTGCTTCCCTGCGGCAGATAGCCGACGCCGCCGATATGCAGGCGGGCAGCCTCTACTACTACTTCGACGGCAAGGAAGCGCTGGCCGAAGCGGTGATGGACCGGGGGGTGGCAGAGGCGCAGCGCAGCGCCGAAGCTGCGATAAACCGCCTCGATGACGCAGCCGACGAGATCGATGTGATCGTCGCGGCGTTCAGCGGACATCTGACCTATCTGCTCGAAGAGGCTGACTTTGCAGTTGCGACATTGCGCATGCTGCAGCAGACGCCGGATGCCGTAAGAACCCGACACCTGAAAAAGCAGAAAGCGTTCGGGAGGTTTTACGGGGACCTTTTCGATCGTGCCCGCGACGCCGGGCTCATCGATCCTTTCTTCGATCTCTCGGCTCTGCGCATGCTGCTGCTTGGTGCGCTGAACTGGTCGCCGGAGTGGTTCGACCGGCGCGGTTTGAGCGCCGACGATCTGGTGGCGCAGCTCGGCAGGATGCTGCGCAGCGGGCTGAACGGCTGAATACAACGAATATGAGAGTGCTGAATGATTGATCTCCAGTTTGCTGACAAGACCGTGGTGATAACCGGCGGTGCATCGAATATCGGGCGAGGTATCGTCCATGCATTTGCCGCCCAGCAGGCCAACATCGTGCTCGTCGACATCGATGAGGAGAAAGCGCGGGCCACCTGCGAAGAGGCGCTCGAGCTGGGTGCGCAGGGATGCGCGTTCATGAAGGCCGACCTCTCTAGTTCGGAGGGTTGTATCGCGGTCATCAACGATGCGATCGATGTGAACGGCGGTATTGACGTGCTGGTGAACAACTTCGGCTGGGGCGATCCGGGCCTGCTGCTCAGCACGACGCCCGAGCAGTGGGATGCGCTGTGGCGGATGAATCTGAACTGCACCATCGCCTGCTCTCAAACCGCGCTGGCTCACATGAAGGCGCACCAGAAGGGCAACATCGTGTCGCTGGCCAGCGACGCGGCTCAAGGCGTGCCGAACCAGTCCGTTTACGGCGCCCTGAAGGCTGGCGTGGTGGCCTTCACCAAGGCCATTGCTAATGAGTTCGGGCGTTACAAAGTGCGTGCCAACGTAATCGCGCCGGGCATCGTGCTGCCGAAGGAGGGGGCAGCGGGCGAAAGGAGCGTGTGGAACCGCGGACAGACCGTGCTCACCGACAAACAGGTTCAGGATACCTACAACCTTTCGGCGCTCCGTCGTGGTACCGATCCTGGTGACATTGCCAACGCTGTTCTGTTCTTCGCGTCGGAGGTGACCGCTCGGCAGGTGACGGGGCAAACGCTGAGCGTCAGCGGCGGTTGGTGGATGCCATGAGCGAGCAAGGAAGCCTCATGAGAGTGCTGACTCTGGCTGTTGCGTTTGTTTTCAGTGTTGTAGCTCACGCCACCGAGCGTTACGAACTTCCCCGCAGCAGCCCCGAGACGCAGGGCATTTCTTCCGGTGACGTACTTTCGCTTGTCGAGGCCCTGGATACGCAGGTTGACACGATGAACAGCTTCATGCTGCTTCGTCACGGACATGTGGTGGCTGAGGGGTGGTGGGCGCCCTACGGTGCGGAAAGCCGGCATGTTCTGTACTCGCTGACCAAGAGCTTCACGTCCACCGCAGTGGGCATTGCCATCGCTGAGGGGTACCTGTCGCTGCACGACCGGGTGGTGAATTTCTTTCCGGAAGAATCGCCCGATGCACCCTCCGAAAATCTCCGTGAGATGCGTGTGCACGACCTGCTGCGCATGGCTACCGGGCATGCCTCCGAGCCTGATCAGCGAGATGCTGGTGAGGAGTGGAGCCGCGCTTTTCTAGAACATGAGGTGCCGTATCGGCCAGGGACCCACTTCCTGTACAACACACCCGGCAGCTACATGCTTTCGGCGATTCTGCAGAAGGCGACCGGCATGACGGCAGCACAGTTTCTCGCGCCGCGGCTGTTCGAGCCGCTGGGTATTAGAGACCCGCTATGGCAGAAAAGCCCGGAAAACGTGAGCATCGGCGGATATGGGTTGAACGTGCGTACCGAAGACATTGCCCGGTTCGCGCAGCTCTATCTGCAGAAGGGTCAGTGGCAGGGCAGGCAGTTGCTGCCGGCTGAATGGGTGGAAGCGGCAACGTCGCTGCAGGTGGCTAACGGCAGCAACCCCGACAGCGACTGGAACCAGGGTTACGGTTATCAGTTCTGGCGTTCCCGACACGACTCCTATCGCGGCGACGGTGCGTTCGGCCAGTACGCCATCGTCATGCCTGAGCACGATGTGGTGGTGGCGATCACCAGTGGTGTGCGCGACATGCAGCAACCGTTGAATCTGATATTCGACAAGCTGCTGCCCGCGCTGCGGGCCGCGCCGCTTCCGGACAACTAGGCCGCTCAGGAGGCGTTGAGGGGAAGGCTTGCCGCGCTGCAGGTGCGCCCGCCGGACGGCGAAGTCACTTCGCCTGCCGCAGAACGCTTTTCGGGCCGACGCTACCGGTTCGACGACAATGCGCTGGGTGTTGAATCCATCGTTCTCGACCTGGCGGGTCGTGAGCCATCGATGGCTATTGAGACCAGGACCGGTCGCCACCGTTTGCGGATCGGTTCCGGTGGCTGGCAGAAGAGCCGCTCCGGATTTGCCTTCGGTATCGAGAGTAACCGGGGTATCGCTCCCCAGTCAGCGGTTGCCGCCAGTGGCGCGTGGACCGATGAAGCGATTTTTTCCGTGAAAGTCTGCCTCTACGAGACTCCTTTCAACACGACGGTCACTTTCGTCTTCGAGGGCGATGCGCTGCGCCTGAAGGTTCTGCCGAACGTGGCCTTCGGGCCGAGAGAGCCGGTTACTCTGATCGGGAAAAGTAAGACGTGACGGCCGAAAAGCTGAGCCATCCGGCCAGCTTCATCCGCTCGAACTCGGTTAGGCCCTCGTGGGCGCCTTCGTAGCGCTCGAAGTAGGGGCGGAAGCGGCGGTTGCTGCGCATGCGCCGGCGGAGGGACTCGCTTGCGCCCAGAAAGCAGACTGCGGCCACGGCGAAAAACAAGAAACCCGGCATGAATGGCAGTACGAGCCCTACGAATCCAAGAGCTGAAGCGATGAGTCCGGCGGTCAGGTATGCGGCGCGCTTAGCGGTCTGTCTCATGAACTGGGTCTCTCCTGGCTTTTCGTTGATCGCTCCTTCGGTCAAAGCAATGATCGAGCCAGCCTCTGTGCCGCGTTTTTGGGCGATCTGGTCGCTGTGGCATAGGATATCCGGCCAATATCTGGCGGCGTTCGCCGCTACCGGGAGCCTGGAGTAGGGACAACCGTTGTTGGCATGCTATCCGGCTCCAGACCCAGCGCGATCAGCACTTTCGACATGCCGAGGAACAGCCCTACACCCAGCGCGGCTTCGGTGATCTGTTCGGTGGAGAAGTGTGCGCCGAGATCTTGCCGTAGATCGTTAGGCATCGGCTTCGGCATGCCGATGAGCAGATCAGTGAGCGCAAGCAGCGCGGCCTCATCCGAGGCGAGAGTCTGTTCGTATCCGTCTGCGATGAGATCGGCCTTTGCTTCCGTCAGCCCCGCTTCACGAGCGGAGTCGAACCGTACGTTGCGTCAGTAACCGCAGTCGGTTACCCGGGCATTGCGGATGCGTGTGAGTTCTTTGAGTTGTGCTGGAAGGACCTCGGACTGCCAGAACGCCGCGTAGAGGTCGAAGAACGCGCCGAGGATCTCTGGCGTGTGAGCCATGACAGTGCGGAAATCTGCGGGCTCTCCCGGAACCGCCGAAGGAACGCGTGCGGAAGTAGACATCAGGCGAGCGCGCCGTCATCCAGCGGCATCTCAGCCACCAGACGGTCTCGGGCTTCAATCTCGAATGAGATCTTCCACCGGCAGACGACATCGAAGAAAGCGCATTCGGTCAGCAGCGCAACGGTGCCGCGCTCCCCGATATGCCGGCGTACTTCGCTAAGCTGGTCGTCTTCGAGCTGGTGCTGGCCGAACGGCAGCGTTTCAGCAATGCTCAGCGCTGCCTGTTCGGAATCGGTAAAAGCGCCTGCGTTTCCGCTGCGCAGGTGCCTAAGCTCATCCTCGGAGATCGGTACGCGCGCGTCTCGCAGCCGCCACTCCGCGTCGCAGCCGTGCACGGCGGCAACACGCAGCCGACATAGCTCGCGCAATCGATCGGGTACGCTTGGGTCTCGGCACAGGGTGGTGTAGAAATCCTTGTATTTCTGCAGCAGCTCCGGCCGTGCGTTCAGCATCTGCTCCATCTGGGGTAGAGAAGATGCACTGCCATCCTTAAAGCTCATGGCGTTAGGATACACGCACAGATTTTACAGTCGAGAACGGAATGACTTCACCGCTTGATATTTTTGCCCCGGGGCTCCTGAAAGATCGCGTCGTGCTCGTGACCGGTGGCGGTCGCGGTATCGGCAAGGAGGTGGCGCTGGCATTTGCCCGGCTCGGCGCGCACTCGGTGCTGGCGGGGCGTCATCAGGACACCCTGGACGAAACCGCTCAAGCGGTGCGGGCACTCGGCGTGCGTTGCCTGCCGGTGGCCATGAGCATTCGAGATCTCGAGCACGTGGATGGGCTCGTTGAGCGTGCGCTGGCGGAGATGGGGCGCATCGACTTCCTCATCAACAACGCAGGTGGCCAGTTTCCGGCGCGGCCGCTGGACATCAGCGATAACGGCTGGCGGTCGGTTGTGGACCTGAACCTCAATGGCACCTGGAATATGACGAGTCGGGTCGGGCGGCATATGGTGGATAACGGCTTCGGCGCCATCGTCAATATCGTGCATATCTATTCCTACGGCCGGGGTGGGCCGGACTTTCCGCACTCCGGCGCCGCGCGCGCCGGGGTGGTGAACCTGACCAAGTCGCTTGCCTACCATTGGGCGCGGCACAATGTCACCGTCAACTGCATCGCGCCGGGCACCATTGAAACGGCGGGCGTGCGCGAGGAAGAGTTTGCTGCGTCGGACAAGGATGGCTACGAAGAACTCGTAAAGGCGGAGATCCCTGCTGGGCGGCTTGGGCGTGTGGATGAGACGGCTGCCATGTGCGTGTACCTGTGCTCGCCTGCCGCACGCTACATCAATGGCGCCGATCTCGTAGTAGATGGCGCCAACTATCTCGGCAACTGGGTGCCGATTCTCGATCCTGAATAGGGCCCTGACCAGATGATGGATTTTGAATGGGTGGCCATCGGCCTCGACGATGTGACCTGGATTGGGCTGGCGTTTGTGCTCGGTTTTGCCGCCAGATCGCTCGGTTTGCCGCCGCTGGTGGGTTTTCTTGCCACAGGTTTTCTGCTGGGCGGCGAAGGTGTGCAAAGCAATGAGCTTTTCGACAAGCTGGCAGACCTTGGGATTACCCTGCTGCTCTTTACAGTTGGCCTGAAGCTCAATCTTCGTACGCTGGCCAGGCCTCAGGTTTGGGCGGTGACGGGTATACACACGCTGCTTGTGGTTGCCTCTGCATTTGTCCTTCTTTTCTTTGCCGGCATGGCCGGGCTTTCGCTGATCGCTGATCTGCAGTGGACGCAGATGCTGCTCGTTGCGTTTGCGCTCAGCTTTTCCAGCACGGTTTTCGTGGTGAAGATACTGGAAGAGCGAGGCGGCATGACCTCGCTGCACGGTCGGGTCGCCGTAGGCATCCTGCTCATGCAGGATGTGTTCGCTGTCGTATTTCTGGCAATGGCTGCCGGCGTTGTGCCGTCTGCATGGGCGCTGCTGCTTCTGCTGCTGATTCCGCTGCGCAGATTCCTCTGCTACGTCATGGAGCGGGCAGGGCACGGCGAGCTGCTGGTGCTTTATGGGCTGCTTCTGGCTCTGGGCGGCGCCGAAGTCTTCGATATGGTCGGCATGAAAGCCGACCTGGGTGCTCTGGTGGTTGGTATCAGCATTGCTTCGCACCCTAAAGCCGAGGAGATGTCGAAGGTCATGCTCGGCTTCAAGGATCTGTTTCTACTTGGCTTCTTCGTTTCCATCGGCATGTCCGGGCGCCCGGACATGGATACCTTTGTCGCCGCCATTGCTCTCCTGCCGCTTCTGGCGCTCAAGTCGGGTTTCTTTCTGCTTCTGCTCACCGGCTTCCGTCTGCGGGCCCGAACATCGTTCCTCTCGACATTGAGCCTGTCCAACTACAGCGAGTTCGGCCTGATCGTCGTTGCGCTCAGCGTCTCTCAGGGTTGGCTGGCGGAGTCCTGGTTGCTGGTGCTGTCCCTCGCGCTTTCCATGTCGCTGGTGTTCGCGGCGCTGCTCAATGCCGGCTCGCACGCGCTCTATGATCGTTTCAGGAGAACGCTTGGGCGGCTTCAGCGGCGGCGCCTGATTGCCGATGACCAGCTGCTCGATCTCAAAGGGGCCGAGGTTGTGGTCATTGGCATGGGTGGCGTCGGCACGGGCGCCTACGACCGGCTCAGAGAGCAGTACGGCGATCGTGTCGTGGGTATTGATATCGATCCGGTTACGACAGCCAACCAGCAGGCGGAAGGGCGTCACGTGCTGCGTGGCGACCCCAGCGATCCGGATTTCTGGGACCGGCTCGTGCAGATGCATACAGTCAGAGTCGCGTTGCTGGCCTTACCCAACCGCAGCACGAATCTATCGGTGCTCGACGAATTGAAACGAACGCCGTTCGATGGCGTGATCGCGGCGACCGCGCGGTTCGAAGACGAAGCTCAAGCGCTCCGTGAGGCCGGGGCGGAAATTGTTTTCAACATGTACGCGGAAGCAGGTATGAATTACGCCGACCACCTGCTTGGGGAAGTGTCGCCGCCGGGTTAGTCCTTGAGCGTGATTCTCACGACCACGGCGGTGAGCGCTGCGCGGGCGATGTCTTCCGGGTCTGGCTCGCCGTTGCGTATCTTCACGCTCATATAAGCCGCGTCGGAAGGGTGTTTTGCCCACAAGGCCTGCATGGTTGAAATGGCGAGGTCCGGGTCGTTTCGAATGGCGTGCACCTGGGCTTTCTTCCACTGTCCTTTGAGCAGAACCTCGGCGTTGTTCGGCTCCTGGAAGTTCGGCCACCATTTCGTGTCTTGCGATGTGGTGAGCACAACCTCATCGTCACGTTCGAGGTAACGAGCGGGAACGGTGAGCGTGCGTCCGGATTTTCTGCCTTCGTAGCGTATGGCGAGAATGCTGCTGCTGAAGAGTCGGTGCAGGGGCGAGCGAAGCAGCATCAACATGACCCTGTTGATCAGCCTGAACAGCGCATGGGGAATCTTCATGAGCTGACGACGCTCAGGGCCTGCGTCTGCCAGCGTCGCAGCCACGAGTTGAGTGCATCATCGACCATGGCGCTGATGCTTTCCTGGCTCGGGGTCTCGTGGAAGAGCAGACCGGGTACCAGTGTGAAGTGTTCGATGGCGCCGCGCAGCTCGCCGCTGGCCTGCATGAGGTTGGCGTGTGGGTCCTTGATGAGCGGGCGGATGGCGTCCTGGAACTCGTTCAGGAAAATGGCGTTGCCATGCGTTGCAAGGTGTTCGCGAAAGCTGTTGTCGGGCTCGGCGACAACAGCGCGCAAACAACCGAGCACTGTGGCATCGCTCAGCAGGCGTGAGTAGCTGTGGCACAGAGCACGCAACGGGTCTTTCGCCTGCATCGCGG
>JAUIKX010000138.1 GCA_030430515.1 Gammaproteobacteria bacterium
ATACCGATGCCGAAATTGAACAAGCTGGCCAGGAAGGTCGCCCGCTGGTGCTGGTCCCCCACTCCTTCGTGTCAGAGCATCTGGAAACGCTGGAGGAGTTGGACGGGTTCATCGACGCGATGATCAGTATCCGCGAGGAAGCGATCAACGATGCCGATCTGGTCAAGACGGCACCGCACACGCTGCCGGTGAGACGGCTCGATGACGTGAAAGCCGCGCGCGAGCTGGACCTGGCGTACTCCGCGGGATGAGCGCAACGCGCACCGAGACCGACAGCTTCGGCCCGATCGAGGTGCCGGCTGATCGTTACTGGGGCGCACAGACACAGCGGTCCCTCGAACAATTCGCCATTGGCTGGGAGCGGCAACCATTGGCGCTCATTCGTGCTCTTGGTGTGGTGAAGCAGGCCTGTGCGCAGGTGAATATGGCACAGGGTCGTCTTTCTGCGGATGTTGGTCATGGGATCGTGCGTGCCGCCGAAGAAGTGGCCGCAGGCGAACTCGATGAGCATTTCCCTCTGGTCGTCTGGCAAACGGGATCGGGCACCCAGTCCAACATGAATGCCAACGAAGTGATTGCCAACCGGGCCATCGAGGTGCTTGGTGGCACGATCGGGACGAAAGAACCGGTTCATCCCAACGATCACTGCAACCTGTCCCAATCTTCGAACGATACGTTTCCCACCGCGATGCACATCGCTATCGCCAGGTCGACAAGCGAGCTGTTGCTGCCCGCGCTGGCCGCGCTGCAAGCGTCACTCGAGCGCAAAGAGGCAGCCTTTTCGGAGGTGGTCAAAATCGGCCGAACGCACCTGCAGGATGCCACGCCGCTCACACTCGGCCAGGAGTTCAGCGGTTATGTCCATCAGGTTTCGGCGTGCAGAAAGTCGATAAACGCGGCGCTCGAGGGCGTGTATTCGCTGGCGCAGGGCGGCACCGCGGTGGGTACCGGTCTCAACAGCCGGTCGGATTTCGGCTCGGCGGTGGCGGCACGGGTTGCAGAGCTTACCGGGCTGCCTTTCCGAACCGCAGAGAACAAATTCGCGGCGCTGTCAGCACATGATGCGGTGGTCGGCCTGTCGGGTGCGCTTCGGCAGGCTGCGGCAGCGCTGTTCAAGATCGCCAGCGATATCCGGTTGCTGGGCAGCGGGCCGCGTAGCGGTCTGGGAGAGTTGCACCTGCCGGCCAATGAACCGGGTTCGTCCATTATGCCGGGCAAAGTCAATCCCACCCAGTGCGAAGCGTTGACCCAGGTCTGCGCGCACGTGCTGGGCAACGATGCTGCGGTTGGCTTTGCGGGCAGCCAGGGGCATCTCGAGCTGAATGTCTTCAAACCGATGATCGCCTACAACGTGCTGCAGTCTATCCAGTTGCTGTCGGACTCCGTGGAGAGTTTTGTTGAACATTGCGTGGAAGGTATTGAAGCCAACTCGGCGCGCATCGAAGCGCTTGTTGGGCAAAGCCTGATGCTGGTGACCGCGCTGGCGCCGCAGATCGGCTACGACGCTGCTGCGGAGGTCGCCAAAGCAGCTCACCAGAAAGGTACGACGCTCAAGGAAGAAGCGGTTCGCCTGGGTTATGTGGATGAGGCGACTTTTGATGAGCTCGTCCGGCCCGAGCGAATGGTGCATCCTGACTCGGATTGAGTGCGTGTCAGCCCATCGCTTCTTCGAAGTCTTCCAGAGTTTCGATGGGTAGAGAGCAACTGAGCTCACGGCAGACGTACGCAACTGGCTTGTTCTGCACGTCCGCGGACACCAGGCGGGGCAGATAGGGCGGCAGCCGGGTCACCCCTTCGTAGGGTATCGCGTAGACATCGCGCCAGGGTTTGTAGCCTTTGTTCGCCATTTCGAGCCAGGCCTGCATGTTTTCTTCTGGCCCACGGATGATCACTGTTTCCGGTGCATACAGATGCGATTCCAGTGCGCTGAGCAGAGCGCAGTGTTGGGCCGGAGCCTGCTCCATGGCGCCTCTTGCCCAGGCTAGAGTTCTATCGGCGGTGTCCAGATACCGCTGCTCGGCAAACAGGTGACCCAACGATAGAAGCACGCTGGCAAGTACGCCATTGCCGGGCGGTAGCGCGTCATCGTTAGATGGCTTGGGACGATGGATGAGCTGCTCATGATCATGCTCGGTGAAAAAGAACCCTCCGTTGTCGCTGTCCTCGAACCGCTCGATCACGGTGTCTGCCAGCTGCAGAGCGAAGCGCGCGGTTTCTTCCCGCCAGCGGACTCGTAGAAGCTCGAGCAGGCCCATTAGCACGTAGGCATAGTCGTCCAGATACGCGGCAGTTTGGGAGGTGCCGTCTTTCCAGGTGGCCAGCAGCCGCTCCCCGTTCCACAGGTGATCGCGACAGAAGTCGGCGGCCTGCTCCGCGGCATCCACCCATGCCGGTTCGTGCAGAACCTGGCCAGCGTGGGCGAGCCCTGCGATCACCAGACCGTTCCAGCCAGCCAGCACTTTTCTGTCGATTGCCGGGCGTGTGCGGGTCTCGCGCGCTTCGAACAGTTTTTCTTTAGCGCTGGCCAGCAGCGCAGAGGCTTCAACTTCATCAAGGCTCAGCCGGTGCACAACGCTGCGCCAACTATCGGTTCGGCGCAGCACCCACTTGCTGTCGAAGTTGGCGGGCTTGTCCAGGCCGTAGAGCGTTTCGACCAGCAGGTACTCGTCCTCATTGAGTAACCGTCTGGCCTGCTCCCTGCGCCATGCGTAGAACTTACCTTCTTCTCCCTCCGTGTCTGCGTCCATGGCGGAGTAGAAGCCGCCGTTCGCATCACGCATTTCGCGCAGCAACCACGCTGCAGTTTCTTTTGCGGCGGATTCAAAGAGCGCATCAGGGCCGATGGCGAGCGCGTCGGCATAGAGTTTGAGCAGCAGCCCGTTGTCGTAGAGCATCTTCTCGAAGTGCGGCACCTGCCACTGGCGATCGACCGCGTATCGGCAGAAACCACCGCCGATGTGATCGAAGATGCCGCCTCTCGCCATGGCGGTGAGCGTCAGCATGACCATGTCGAGCGCGCCGCGGTCCCGCTCCCCGTGAAGATTGCTGAAGGCCCAATGGCGCAGAAGGCGCTCCACGGTCGTGGGCATGGGAAATTTAGGCGTGTTGCCAAACCCGCCGTGCTGCTGGTCGTACTGCTTCTCCAGTGCATCGCGGGCGGAGCTCAGGAGCGCCTCATCCTCAAGCTGTGCTTCAGCGGGCACCAGTACCAGCCTCTCCAGAACCTCGCTCATCTTCTGACCCTGCGCAGTCAGCTCGTCGCGCTGCTCAGCGAAAGCGGTGTGCACCCTCATGAGCAGATCGGCAAATCCCGGCAGGCCGTATTGCGGCGTTCTCGGGAAGTAGGTGCCGCCGAAGAACGGCACCAGCGTGTCAGGATCGAGGAACATGGTCAGCGGCCAGCCACCGGTGTTCTGGGTCAGCAGCTGATGAGCGAGCTGATAGACTTTGTCCAGATCCGGACGTTCCTCACGGTCGACCTTGATGTTGACGAAATGCTGGTTCATGACCCGGGCAGTCGGCTCGTCTTCGAACGACTCATGCGCCATGACGTGGCACCAGTGGCAGGCGGAGTAGCCGATTGAAAGCAGGATGGGCTTCTGGCTGTCGCGGGCCGATTTGAGGGCTCCCTCGTCCCACGGTTGCCAATCTACGGGGTTGTCTGCGTGCTGCAGGAGGTAGGGGCTGGTCTGGCCGTTCAGTCGGTTGCTCATGTAACCATCATCTCATGGGTGTTTTGTAAAAGCGCAGCGGTTCGTGTTCAATCGTGGTGCGGGTAATGGAGGTTCAATTGGTCGATTCAGACGGCTTCAGGCCGAATGTCGGCATTATTCTGAGCAACTCGGAGCATCAGGTGCTCTGGGCGCGGCGTATTGGTGGGCACGATGCCTGGCAGTTCCCCCAGGGTGGGGTCAACGAGGGTGAATCGGTTGAAGAGGCCCTGTTCCGGGAGCTCGGCGAAGAAGTCGGGTTGTGTGAAAACGACGTACAGATCATCGGTCGCACCCGAGGCTGGCTGCGTTACCGCCTGCCTGCCCGTCTGCGCCGGCACAATTCCACGCCGGGCTTCAAAGGTCAGAAGCAGAAGTGGTTTCTGCTCCAGCTCGACGCCCCTGACGAAGCGGTGCAGGTGGATGCTGGCGAAAAACCCGAATTCGACGATTGGCGCTGGGTCAGCTTCTGGTATCCGGTGCTCAAAGTCGTGGACTTCAAGCGCGATGTTTACCGGCGCGCGCTCAAGGAGCTGATGCCGCAACTCATCCGGCACAGACGCTAATCTATGCTTGCCAGCCTCCGGGAAATTGTTCAGGACGTTGCCAGCGCGGGTTCTTTCCGCGAGGCGCTGGATCTGCTGGTGATCGACATCAGAGCCGCGTTGGGTACCGAGGTCTGCTCGGTGTACCTGGTCGACCCGCACCAGAACGCGTTTCTCTTCGCTGCCAACGAAGGTCTCAATCAGGAGCTGGTGGGTCAGTTCACTCTGTCGCGTGAGGAAGGTCTTGTCGGGCTCGTGGCTGAGCGGGCGGAGCCGATCAACCTCGAGGATGCCAGCACGCATCCTCGTTTTCGCTATCTCGAAGAGATTGGTGAAGAGGCGTTCAATGCGTTCCTCGGTGTGCCCATCATTCATCATCGAACGGTGCTGGGTGTGCTCGTTGTGCAGCAGCGAAAGTCCAGACGCTTCGACGAGAGCGAAGAAGCGTTTCTGGTCACGCTTGCGGCGCAGCTGGCGACCGTCGTGGCGCATGCCCAGGCCACCGGTGAAGTGGTGGCGCTCACCAGCACGCCGGACGCAGTGCGCGAAGATGAACTGTACCGTGGAGTGGCTGGTTCCCCAGGTATCGCGCTCGGCACCGCGGTGGTCATGCTGCCGCTGGCAGACCTGTCTTCTGTACCCGATCGGCAAACCGATGACGTCACCGCTGAGCTCTTGATCTTCGATCGTGCGGTGGAAACCGTTCGTGAGGACATAAAGCGCATCAGCGAGCAGTTTGCCGAGTCGCTGCCCGCGGAGGAGCTGGCGCTCTTTGACGCTTACCTTCACATGCTCGACGACGGCGCTATCCCGGGTGACGTGCGCGATCGCATCCGCCTCGGCCAATGGGCGCAGGGCGCGCTGCGCCAGGTGATTCGAGAGCACCTGCGCACCTTCGAGCAGATGGAAGATCCCTACCTGCGTGAGCGGGGAGCTGATGTGAAGGATCTTGGCCTGCGTGTGCTCGCTGTGCTGCAGGACGCGAGAACGAAGAAACAGAACTTCCCGGACGACACCGTGCTGGTGGGTGAGGAAGTCACCGCTGGAATGCTGGCCAACGTACCGGCGGAATCGCTCAAAGCCATCGTTTCCGTACGTGGCGCCGGCAGCTCGCATGTGGCCATTCTCGCTCGTGCACTGGGCGTGCCGGCGGTTATGGGGGCGGTGGACCTGCCCTTATATGGCATCGAACATCAGGAAATGGCCGTCGATGGATTCTACGGCGAGGTGTACTGCAGTCCGTCGGAGGCAACCCGTGAGCGGTTCCAGCTGCTCATCGACGAGGAAGATGAGTTCTCTGCGGAGCTGGAGGAGCTGAAAGACCTGCCCAGCGTCACGAATGACGGCTGGCGGATTCGTCTGTGGGTGAATATCGGCCTAACCGGCGACCTCAGCCGTTCGCTCGATCGGGGTGCGGAAGGCATCGGGCTCTTCCGAACGGAAGTGCCGTTCATGACGCAGGAACGCTTTCCCACGGAGGAAGAGCAACGGGTAATCTACCGCGATCACATGGAGGCATTCGAGCCGCGGCCGGTGACCATGCGTACCCTGGATATCGGCGGTGACAAGGCGCTCAGCTACTTCCCGATCATCGAGGAAAACCCCTTCCTGGGCTGGCGAGGTATCCGTGTGACCCTGGATCATCCGGAGATCTTTCTCGCCCAGGTGCGGGCGATGATCAAAGCCAACGCCGGGCTCGAAGGTCTTCTGCGTATCATGCTGCCGATGATTTCCGGCCTCGATGAGGTTGAGGAAGCCATGGCGCTCGTACACCGCGCATATGATGAGGTGCTGGAAGAGGGTGTTGAGGTGAAGCGCCCCCATGTGGGGGTGATGGTGGAGGTGCCGGCGGCTGTGTATCAGGCGCGCGAGCTGGCCAAAGTGGTCGATTTTCTTGCGGTCGGCTCCAACGACCTGACCCAGTACATGCTGGCAGTAGACCGTAACAATCCGCGGGTTGCGGATCTCTACAAGGAGCTGCATCCCGCAGTGCTCACGGCGCTTCGTGAGGTGGCCCGCGCAGCCCACATGGAGGAAAAGCCCGTGGGCATCTGCGGCGAGCTGGCGGGAACGCCCTTCGGTGCGGTGCTGCTCATGGCCATGGGCTACGACGTGCTCAGCATGAACGCCACCAACCTGCCCAAGGTCAAATGGGTGATTCGCAACATCAAACGCTCGCAGGCACGGCGGATGCTCGCCAAGGTTCTGAAAATGGGCCACGTCAAAGACATCGAAGCGTACATGCGCCAGGAGATGATCGACGCGGGTCTCGGGCGCGTCGTTCCCCGCCACCGGGATTAACCCTGACATGAACGGCAGACGGTGGTGGCTACTTGCCGGCTTGTGGCTGGTCTATTTTTCTTTCGGGTTGAGCATCACCAGCATTGCTCCCCTGGTTGCCCCCATCGAATCCGACCTGGACATCAGCCACGCGGCCATGGGCAGCATCATGGGTGCCTGGCAATTGGTCTTCATCTTCTCTGCTGTGCCTTGCGGCATTCTTCTGGACCGATTGGGTGGTCGCTACTCGCTTCTGATCGGCGCGCTCATCATTGCTGTATCGGGCGTCGGTCGGGCGCTGGCCACCGACTACTTCACCCTGCTGGCGGCGGTGATGGCGTTCGGTGTGGGTGGTCCCATCGTCTCTTCCGGTGCGCCGAAAGTAGTGGCGCAACTCTTCGAGGGCAGCTCGCGTGGGCTGGCCATGGGGATCTACATGACCGGACCGGCAATGGGCGGCGTGGTGTCTCTGACCACGACCAACGCGCTGCTCTTGCCGTGGCTCGGTGACTGGCGAGACGTGATGTTGCTCTGGTCTGGTGTCGCCATGGCGGCGGCGCTCATCTGGTGGCTGGTGTCATCGCTCGCCGATTTCGATGGGCGGGATGGCAGCGATGCCGGTGCCCGCGAGCCGCAGATGGTATTGATGCGGCGGCTGATCTCAGAGCCCGCTGTTCGTGTGGTGCTGCTGATGAGTGTCGGGGTCTTTCTCTTCAACCATGGTCTCAACAACTGGTTGCCGGAGCTGCTTTTCAGCAAAGGTTTGAGCCGTGTTGATGCAGGCTACTGGGCAGCCCTGCCCACCGTCGTGGGCGTCTTGGGTTCGCTGACCATTCCGAGGCTGGCTACGCCTGAGCGACGTTTCGGCATTCTGCTGGCACTCTGCCTTTCGGCGCTCGGAGCGAGCCTGCTGCTGCAACTGCTTCCAGGACCGCTTCTGACGCTGGGGCTGATCATGCAGGGTATTGCCCGGGCATCGCTCATGACGGTGCTGGTGCTGACGCTTGTGGAGCTGCCGGGTATCGGCGACCGTTATGCAGGTTCAGCTGCAGGGCTCTTTTTCTCCGCTGCAGAAGTGGGCGGTATGCTCGGCCCGTTGGGCCTGGGGCTCATCTACGACTTGCAGGGTAGTTTTTCTGATGGGCTCTTTGCTCTGAGCACGGTGGCCGCCATGATGGCGGCGGGATCTCTCTACCTCAGGAAGCTCGCAACCCGTTAGACCACCTTGCTCATGCCGCCATCCATGTTGATGGCGCAGCCGGTGATGTAGCTAGAAGCGTTCGATGCCAGAAACAACGCCAGGTTCGCCACCTCTTCGGCTTCGCCGATTCTGCCCATGGGCAAGCGTTGACCCAGCTTGTCGGTGAACGCTTCCAGCGTCATCTCGCCGCCCGATGCCTCATGCTGACGGCGCCACTGATCGCTGCGGATCAGGCCGATCAGCATGGCGTTGACGAGTATGTTGTGCGGTGCGCCCTCGTTCGCAAGCACCTTGGTCAGCGCCATTCCCGCCGCACGGGTCACCGACGTGGGCGCGCTGCGTGCCTCGGGCGCCTTGGCGAACGTGTTGAGCACGTTGATGATCCGGCCGCTCTGTTTCTCTTCCATGGCGGGCCAGACCAGCCGTGTGAGGCGCACGGCAGACATGAGTTTGAGGTCGATGTCTGCCTGCCAGTCGGCGTCGGTAATTCTGGCGAAAGGCTTCGCGGCCGCGTGCCCTGCGTTGTTGACAAGTATATCCACCGACCCCAGGCGTTCTGTCACGTCGGCGTGCAGCCGCTCCAGGGCCTCCCCTTCGCTGACGTCTGCTGTAAAGCGTTCGATGCAGGCGTCTTCAGGGGCTTCTAGCCCGCTGATTTCCGCAACCGCAGCATCCAGTGGCTCCGCCCTTCTTGCGACAATGGCTACCCGGGCGCCCGCCTGATAGTAGGCGCTCGCCATCGCCTTGCCGAGACCGAGCGAGCCGCCGGTGATCAGGGCTGTTTTGCCGTTGAGCGAAGTGTCCATGCAGAGTTTTCCTTATGTTGTATCGAGCGGCAGGTGAAAATCGTTTCGTGCTCCAGGGCTGCCGCCCGGTCCGTAAAGCTGCTCGCTGAAGTGCAACTCGTGGCGATTCATGATGACGGCGGTGCTGGCCCGGGTTCCGTACTCGTCGCCGCGAATGAAACAGGGTGCAATGCGTCGCTCGAATTCCAGCGGACGGCCTCTTTGCGGTAACTCATCGTCGGGTGCAACGTGCGCGTCGCCCAGCAGGCGGATGAAGTTGTCCGGCGTGGGGTCTACGTGCTGTAAAGCCTTGCTGCCATTGACCACTTTCGGCCAGGTTGCGCCCAGCTCGGCATTGCTGAGGCCGTAGTAGCCTGGCTCCAGCGTTATGGTCGGCGCC
>JAUIKX010000139.1 GCA_030430515.1 Gammaproteobacteria bacterium
AGCGTGGGTAACCAGCATTTCATCGAAGAAGCGGTGAAGCGCCAACAGGATGCCGACTTCCGTGCAGGTGCTGCCGACAATGTCATGCTGCGCAAGAACTATGATGCGCCGGGCGCTTTCATCCGGGAGGACCGCCCCGCCGCGGTAGACCAGATCGGCGTGGCCAGCCAGCTGGTTTTCACCACCTTCTGCCTCGGCAACTTCGGGCTCGATCAATCGAACGATCTGGATCTGTGCTACGGGGCCGCCAACGCGCACAACCGCATGATGACGGATTTCTGCACGGTAGACCGGCGGCTGCTGGCCACCGCCTACGTGCCGCTGGAAGACTTCGATCGCGCCAGAGGCACGGCAAAAGCCGCCATCGAGATGGGCGCAAAGGCGCTCATGGTCCCGTCGTGGTGCCCGCAGAACCATTCGCCGAGCCACACCGGCCTCTTCCCGGTGTGGGCCATGGCCGAAGAAGCCGGGCTGCCAATCCTCTTCCATGTGGGCGGCGAGGAGAAACTGAGCCCCGTTTACAAGGAAAACGGGCTACCGCCGGTGCCCGACTTCCATGGCGGTGACGCCAACTTCACGTCCGTCAGCTATATCCCCATCTCAACGTCCGTTCAGCAGACGCTGGCAACCCTGATCATCGACGGCATCTTCGACCGCTTTCCCAAGCTGAAATGGGGCGCTATCGAACTCGGCGCCTCCTGGCTGCCCGGCTGGCTGCGCAATCTGGATTCCGCTGCCCATGCGTTCGCGAGAAACGAAGAGCGGTTGCAGAAGCTCTCCGCAAAGCCGTCGGAGATCGCGCGCCGGCAGCTGCGGGTCACCCCCTACCCCCACGAAGATGCGGGTTGGATCATTCGCAATTCGTTCGAAGAGATGTGTCTGTTCTCCACCGACTACCCCCACGTCGAAGGGGGTCGCAACCCGCTCAAGCGGTTCGGCGAATCACTGCAGGGCCTGCCGCAATCGGCGATCGACGGTTTCTACTTCAACAACTTCATCGACATGATGGGCGAAGGCCTGGCACCGGAGCTGCGCCGGATATGAGCAAAAAACAATTGGTGCTGGTGCTCTCCGAGCCAACAGAAGGGCAGGAAGAAGCATTCAATCGCTACTATGAAGATCTTCATCTCGACGAAGTGCTTCAAACCACGGGCTGGAACCTCGCGCAACGCTTCAAGCTGGTCGACCAGGTCGGCAAAGAATGTCCACTGCCCTACCTGGCCTTATACGAAACCGAAGCCAATCCTGAAAAAAGCGCCATTGAGGTGATGAACGAAACCAGAAGCGAGCGCGAGCAGAGCGGTTCGATCAACAAGCGCACTGCCGGTGTCTGGGTATTCGAGGAGATCGGGCCGCCACACGAATGAGCGTGCGATCAAAGCTCACCAGTCCAGGTCGTCAGGCACTTTGAAAGCGGCGTAGAAATCGTCTTCGTCATCGCCCCCTGACGTATAGTCGTGCGCGGCGATGATGCGCTTCGGATCCTTCGCGCGCACCTTCTCTGCCACCTCGGGTGACACCAGATGATAGCGGCCGTCGTTGTTGACGATGACCAGCGAGCCCTTGCTGAGCTGATCACGCTGCGCCGGCGGCACGTAGATGCGTTTGACCTTTTTGCCGTGAACGAAGTTGTACGGCACATCGTCGTCGGTGGTGGCAGCGGCCCGTTGGTCGTTGGCGAAGATGAGCTGGCGCATTTCAGCGCGCAGCGCCCGCTGCCTGGCCTTTTCGTTTTCGCGCGAGGAATAGACGAGATTTCTTTTCGTTTTCTCGGCATTCAGCTCCTTTGCCCGGGCGCGGGCCCGTTCAGTGGGACTGGCCGGTGCCTTGTGCCCGCCTTTCTTACGCTTCTTGCCGGGCTGCGCGTTCTTGTCGTCGCCGGAACCTGCCTTCTTCGCATGCTGCTCCGCACGGGCCTGACGTTCGGCTTTACGTGCCTGCTCGGCGCTGGCGAGCCCTGCTTTGACGAGTTGATCTCTGAGACTGCCGCTCATTTTCTGCTCACTACACAAGCACTGTGAATGGATTCGCTAGGATAACCGGAAATGCCACGGGACTCCGTTTGTTATTCGACCGATAGCCACAGGCGCAGCAGATGACGCTTCAACGCCGGGTCATCGCTGTCTGTATAAGCCGTTCTGGCATGGGCCACCGTATGGTTGGAGACAAACTGCATGTCGCCCGCCTCGAGCATCATGTCGAAATAGAACGTCGGGTCGTTACCACAGCCATCGTAGAAATCGAGAATGGCGCGCTCTTGCGCTGTGAGCGTCTCCCCTGGATGGCGCTCAACGGAGCGAAAGTAGTCGCTGTGGTAGAACGTCCTCAACGTCTTGCCGTCGAAGCAGCTCGGCGCAATCGGTCGGTAGGGCCGACGGCCCGGTCTGGTTCCATCTCTGAGATCGAGACGGAACGGCTCGAATAGACGCGGCGCGAGCTCCGGGTGCGTATCCAGCAGCTGATTGAAGAGCGCCACCGTGCTGACGATCCGGCTCTGCCCGCCTTCGAGCGCCGGGCGAAGACACAGAAGACCCACCACATCCGCGGCATCGCAGTGAAAGTCGATGTTCTCGCGGGTTCGGTAGAGCCGCACGGTCGGGTCGTTCTCAGCATAGTCTTTCACGTGCCCCAACAGCTCTTCGTCGGGATTCTGCGCTCCCGGCTCACCGAGGTAATGACCGATGGCCCAGAACAACAGGCCGGCATCCGCCTCGCTGAGCTCGTGCACCGGCAAACCGCTCACCAGCATCACACCCCGGCCCGCCACAAGCTGCCGCCGCCAGTCTGCAAGCTTCGGCCCGAGCGTGGGCAGCGGAAAGTTGTGCCGGTTGATATCGCGCATGGACACAGCCGCGTCGTGCAAGCCGCTCAGAGCGCTCGCCAGCTCCGCCAGATCGGGCTCACTGAGCGTATAGCGCCACGATGGGTCTGCACGCAAATCTGCGCTGCGCCATGCGGCAGCCCCAGAAATCGGCTCGCGAGGCACCGCGACGTGCTTGCGGGTGAAATAGTGTTGACCCTGATCGACGAAGCTTTTGAACATACGCGCTTCAACCCTTCTTCCCAGACAGGAGAATAACCAGCTGCGAAGTCGTCGGGAACCGTTAGAATCAAAGTCGCATACATTCGAGCGGAGTCACCGACATGGGCAAACTGAACGGCCTTCATCACATCGCCATATCCACCGGCGACATCAAGCAGCAGATCGCCTACTTCTCTGACGTGCTGGGCATGGAACTCATTGCCCTGTACTGGATGCACGGCGTTGAGAACACCTTCCATGGCTTCATGAAGCTGGGTGACGAAGCGGTCGCCTTCGTATTCAAGGAAGAGAACAAAGACATCGAGCCCGTCATCGGCCAGACCCACTCCGGCAATTCGGGCGATGCCTCGGCGCCGGGGACCATGCAACACCTGGCCCTCAACGTCGACACGCTCGACGACCTGCTGGCCATGCGCGATCGTATCCGCTCTCGAGGCATCACCGTCATGGGCCCCATCGATCACGGTATCTGCCACTCAATCTACTTCGCCGGCCCTGAACACCTGTCGCTGGAGGTGTCCACCAGCCATTCGGCCGATGCGCCCCTTGATCTGAAAGGCACGTGGATCGACCCGGAAGTGGTGGGCCTTGCGGGCATCAGCGAAGAAGAGCTGAAACGCTACATGTCGCCTGCTGAGTTCACCAACGACGGAGCCCCACTGAAAAATCCTGCTGTGGACCCTACCAAACCGCAGATGTCCTACCCGGATGGTGTGCTGGAGAAAATCATGGGTGCACCGGATGAAGCCCTCAAACACAGCGTCGACAAAACCGCGCCGAGCCCGGGCGGCTACTCCTTCGGGTGATCTCAAGATGACGAACCATGAAATGATGCACCCGGTGGGCGACGCGCCAGCCTGGAGTGAGAGTTACTACTTCAACTTCGTGGACCCCGTGTCCCGACTCGGCATGTTCACCCGCATGGGCTTCCGGCCGGGTGATGGCTGGGCAGACGCGCTCCACGTGGTTTACCTCGAAGGCAAGCGCGTGGCGTTTACCTATGGCAGACGGGACATCGGCACCGATCTTTCGCAGTACGACGGCGATCTCTCAGTCGGTGGGCTCAAAATCGAATGCCTCTCGTCGCACAGGCAATGGCGTATCACCTACGACGGCCCGGCACAGGACATCGCCGATGCCGGCATCCTGCTGACCCGCAAAAAGCTGCGCCCGGAAGGCTGGTTCTGCCCGGCCACCCTATCGATGAACCTGACATTCGACTGCACCACCGAGCCCCACTATTCGCACTCCAACGATGGTTCCACCGGCGCGTTCGGCCATTTCGAGCAGAGCGGCCGGGTCGCTGGCGAAATCAGGCTCGGCGGTGAGGCCTGGCAAGTCGACGGCTTTGGGGTTCGTGACAAGTCCTGGGGGCCCAGAGACTGGGGCGCCGGACAGCGGAACAAAGCAACCGACGCAGAAAGCGACAGCAGACCGCAAGCCGCATTTTCAACGCCCGAGCGCCCGAATCCGTTCGTGAACTGGTTTTCCATGAATTTCGGTGCCGACAGCGCGCTCGGCGGCTCCTGCTTCCGGCAGGCCAACGGCGAGATCAAAGGCGCAGGCTGGATTCAGCGTGACGGTGAGTCCAGAGCGCTGAAGAAAGTCGTCATCACCACCGAGTACGAACCCGGCTCGATCCTGCACGATCGGGTCAGGCTCACCGGCATCATCGATGGCGGCGAAGCCATAGAGATCACTGGGCGCATCCTCAGTATCTGCCCGACCAAGGTGCCGATGCCGGGCGGCGCAACCTTCATCAACGAGGGGCTGGCCGAATTCGAGTGGGACGGCAAACAAGGGTTCGGCATCGCCGAACACTGGCACGCCGTCGCTAAGGAATAGCCTGCTCAGCCCCTACTCAACGCCTGTTCAGAAAGGAAGCGGCCGATCACGGTACTCGCTTCGTCAAGGTGCTGACGACCGTTTTCACCGGTGTAGTAGTGTGTTGCGCCCTGCACGATGTGCATTGTTTTGCGCTCGTGGCTCACCGCCTCAAATAGCCGCTCGGTGTGGCTGGGCGTGCAGGCATCATCCGCTGAGTTACCGACGACAAGCACCGGCACGCTGATTTTGCTGCCCGCGGCGATGGCGTCACAGCGCGCATCATCATAGCTCCACTGGCTGAGCCAGCTTCTGAGCGTGCAGAAGCGTGCAAGTCCAACCGGCCCATCGTTCACGATCTTCGGGTCGCCGAGATAACAGGTACCCGGCTGGCGATCGCTGGGCTCAACGTTCGGATCGAGCCATCTCGGATCGGCCATGGTGCCGTGCACCGTGAAGGCGAACTCTCCCCAGGGGCTATCCGAGGCACGGATATCCGCCAGCTTGTTTTTCACCCAGGCGGTGATCCGCCGGTTGCGAGCGACCTGCGCTGCAGCAAACTGCTCGAGAAAATCCGCGGAGTACGGCGGCTGGTTTGGATTCTGTGGATCGTACAGATTCAATTCGCGTCGGCGCACATGCGGTTGCAGCTCATCCTCGATCGACGGATCGAGCCATTCGGTGAAAATGCGATGACGGCTGACGTGCGCGGCAAGCATCATCACCGCGTTGGCGGGCGGCAGACGATCAGCATCCACGGTGTATGGATCGCCCGCGGCGGTGTCCGAGATACCCTGCCCCGCCTCTGCTAGCGCCTGGTACCACATCATGAGCGAACCACCGCCCGACCAGCCGGCCAACACGATGTTGCTGTAGCCCAGCCGATCGCGCGCATCACATAGGGCCTCACCGAGATCGCAGGCCACTTTCTCCATGATCAGCGCATAGTCGGCGCCGCGGTATCGGGAGTTTGCCCACAGCACATGGTGGCCTTTTCTCGCCAGCTCCCGGACCATAGGCAGGTACATACCGCCGCCAACCGGATGCATGAAGACGATCAGCGTGTCCGACGGTTGGTCTACCGGCCGGATCAGGTGACAGTCGAGGCCAACCACGGCCCCACCGCCCCCGTAAACATCGCTGTAGGTGGCGTTTTCTTTGAATCCAACGGCGTATGCGATGCGCTCGCAGCCTTTCGGAGTGCCTGGATGGGTCATTTAGAACGATCTGCCCTGAGTGTCGAGCTGCAGATCACAGCAGCTTAAGACGCGCACGGCAACCTCGATCATCAGCGGCTCATTGGCGCTGCAGACCGCCACCCAACGAACCCATCAGTGCGCGCGCGTCCAGCGCGAGCTGTCGCGTCAGCTCACCGGCCCCCTCCGGACGAGCCAAAGCGGCTGCCTGACCGGACCAGAGCGGCGCGAAATCACCCGCGCCCGCGGTCCTCAGCGGCGCAAGCGCCGCTCCCGCCAGCGGAAAGGCCGGCGCGATCTCGCTCATCGGCCCAAGCTCACGCATCAGCCGGTTGACGATGCCCCTGGCCGGCCGCCCCGAAAACACGTTGGTCAACGCGGTTTGATCGTCCGAGGTGGAAAGCAACGCATGCCGATGCACTTCCGAGATCAGCGCTTCAGGCGTCAGCAGGTAGGCGGTGCCGATCTGCACACCACTCGCACCCAGCGCAAATGCGGCCGCGATGCCGCGCGCATCCGCGATTCCGCCCGCCGCAAGCACCGGCACATCGACGGCATCCGCAATCTGCGGCACCAGCGCCATCGTACCGGGCTGGGTCGCCACGTCTTCCGTTAGAAACATGCCGCGATGCCCTCCGGCTTCACAACCCTGGGCAATAATGGCGTGGCAACCGCGCGCTTCGAGCCACCGCGCCTCTGCCACTGTCGTCGCCGAACTCAAAATTACGCAGCCACTACGTCGCACCCGCTCGAGCAGCGGCTCCTGCGGCAGTCCAAAATGAAAGCTCACCACTTCCGGCGTCAGCGCTTCCACCACCGCGCACATCTCATCATCGAACGGCCGCCTACCAGACGCCGCACCGGGCGTTGCCGGTGACACCGCAAACTCCGCGCAGTACGTGGCGATGCGCTCACGCCATCGCCGATCTGTTTCCAGGTCGGCCCGTGGTGTGTCATGACAGAAAAAGTTGAGGTTGACGGGAGCGGAGGTCGCCGCCCGCACTTCCTGGAGCTGCTCCTTCACCTGGTCAGGGGTCAGCATCGCGCACGGCAGCGAACCCAGGCCGCCGCTGGCGCACACAGCAATGGCCATGGCCGTGCCCGACGCACCAGCCATCGGTGCCTGCACAATCGGCAGGTTGATGTTCATAAGACTCAGCAGACGATCATCGGGCCACTCGGAACCGGACGCTGTAATATCAGCCATGTTGTATCCGTTCTCCCTCATTTCGCACACCACCATAGCGTACACTCCGCGATGCGCACCGATTTTGCGATGAGGAGAATGTATGCGTCTTTTTTCCGGCCGCAACCGGCCCGTGCACATGGGACCTTACCCTTCGGAGCGCCTTCGGCGCTGCGACGAAGCTCCGCCCGTCTCCGCTCGGGTTGCCGCACCGGAAGCCGGTGCGCTCGGTGAAGCAATCACCAGGGTGTCGAGCCTGTACGACAGCATGCGGGATGGCGACGTCGCTCCTGCTGGCAGCGCCTTTCCAGCGGACCCAGTGGCCAGCGCGCAGATACTGAAGTCCGCCGCCTACTTTTTCGACGCGGCAATCGCCGGTGTCTGTGCGCACGAAAACAGCTCCGCGCTGGTGATACTCACTGAGCCCGGTCCGACACCTGAAGCCGATAATCTGGCATCTGTTTGGACCGCCGGGTCGGAAGCCGCGATCCTGGCCATGCGCGCAGCGGAAATCGCGCACATCATCGCCACCTATCTGCGCACGCTGGGCTATGCGGCCAGAAGCCACAACCAGACCCAAACGGATGTCTGCCTGGCCGAGCTTTCCGTACGCGCGGGTGTGACCCTGGAGCGGGACGGCGAGCTCGTCAATCCATTTCTGGGGAAGCGCATGGGGTTTTCTGCGGTCACCACCGAACTAACGCTCCAACCCGATCGCCCGCTGCTACCCGTGCGAAGTGGCGCGCTTGGAGAATGCGGTCTGAGCTGGTTGCTCGGTACCGGAGGCACCCGATCCGCTTTGGAGCGCGCATGGCAGCGCCGAAGAGCCTCTCACATGAGCCGCTACCCCATGGAGCGGATCAAACGTGTGGCGGGCCCCACCACGCGTGTCGATGTAGACAACATTCCGCAGGTACCGCTGCGCGCCGCGTTCTTTACCCGCGCCGCTCATGGCGACCTTGGCGCGAAAGCACAGGCGCAGATGCCGAATTTCGTGCTCAAAGAACCCCTGGGCGGCGGCACCCGCACCATGCAGGCAAAGTTGATCCCTTTTCAGTCGGGCAAGCCCGCCGCCGAACAGCACGCACTGCCTGACCGATCGGCCAACGCGCGCGCCGTCAAGTCGCTCGGCTATCAACTCGGCACCGACCTGATCGGCATCTGCGAGGTGCCGAAGTACGCCTGGTACAGCCACGACGGTCAGGGCGAGCCGATCACGGAACATCATCGCTACGCCATCGTCCTGCTCATCGACCAGGGGCATGAAACCATGGAAGGCGCCTCTGGCGATGACTGGATCAGCGGCTCGCAGTCCATGCGCGCTTACTTGCGCGGCTCCGAGATCGGTTCGATCATGGCCGCGAAGCTGAGATCACTTGGTTATCGTGCTCGCGCCCACAGCAACTCAGACGGACAGGTGCTGCAGATTCCCCTGATTTTGCACGCCGGCCTCGGCGAGCTGTCGCGCATTGGCGAGGTGGTGCTCAATCCGTTCGTGGGCCCGAGGTTCAAGTCGGCTGTGGTCACCACCGACCTGCCCCTGGCGGTGGACGAGCACATCGACTTCGGCCTGCAGGACATGTGCGCCAAGTGCAGAAAGTGCGCGCGGGAATGCCCCTGCAACGCCATCTCCTGGGG
>JAUIKX010000140.1 GCA_030430515.1 Gammaproteobacteria bacterium
CTACGAGTGCTTGAGGGTTGGTGCGACTAACGTTGATCGCCGAGACTGGCGTAGATCAACTCTGCTGGAAAGCCCCGCCTGGAGAGATAGCGCGCCTGCCTACCCCACTCATCCCGGGTCTCAGGCAGAGCTTTGAAGCGCTTTTCCACCGCGCGACTCGCACGGGCCGTCCAGAAAGCGTGATCGTGCGTCAGATGCTCATCGATGTGGTCGTCGCCAACCTCACGCTGCCGCAACTCCTGGCGGATGAGAATGGGCCCATAGCCGCGCTCGATACGACTGCGCACGAAGCTCTCTACGAACCGCCCCTCAGACTGGAGACCATCGTCGGCGAGCTCCGCAACAACGGCACAAGCCAGATCTCGATCAATACCCTTGCGAGCCAGTTTCTGTACGAGTTCACCACGGCTGTGCTCGCGGTTGGCCAGAGCACGCATGGCGATCTGCTTCGCTTCAAAACTGCGGTCGATCTCCGAAGCGCCTTCCAACTCAATCACATGCTCTTCCGCAACGCTCTGGTTTTCGTTGACCGCGTCTCCCTCAGGCAGAGAGGCAGTGAGGTCGCTGTGGCGCAGCAACCTCAGATTGGCACGCTTCTCAGAGCGTATCACCGCTCGGCTCCGGTACGAGAACTTCGTCTTCAGCGCGATGGCCCGTATTGACCCCAGGCAGCAACTGGGCACGAACCTCCCGCTCGATTTCGTCTGCGACTTCCGGATTATCGATGAGGTAGTCGGCCGCATTCTTCCGACCCTGACCGATGCGCTCATCACCATAGGCATACCAGGCGCCGGATTTGTCGATCAGCCCCTGCTGCACACCAAGATCCAGCAGCTCGCCCATGTGGTTGATGCCTTTGCCGTAAAGAATCTGGAACTCTGTCTGACGGAACGGCGGAGCGACTTTGTTTTTAACGACTTTGACGCGGGTTTCGTTACCGACCACCTCATCGCCTTCTTTCACCGCACCGATACGACGAATGTCCAGCCGAACGGAGGAGTAGAACTTGAGGGCGTTACCACCGGTGGTGGTTTCCGGTGAACCGAACATCACACCGATCTTCATACGGATCTGGTTGATGAAGATCACCAGGGTGTTCGAATTCTTGATGTTGCCGGTCATCTTCCGCAGCGCCTGGCTCATCAACCGGGCTTGCAGGCCGACATGGGAATCCCCCATTTCGCCTTCGATCTCAGCCTTCGGCGTCAGTGCGGCGACCGAGTCGACCACCACCACATCTACAGCACCGGAGCGAACCACCATGTCGCAGATTTCCAGCGCCTGCTCACCGGTGTCCGGCTGAGAGACGAGCAGGTCGTCGGTGTCTACGCCGAGGGCCTCGGCGTAGATCGGGTCGAGCGCATGCTCTGCGTCGATGAACGCGCAGGTACCGCCAGCTTTCTGTGCCTCCGCAATGACCTGAAGGGTCAGCGTCGTCTTACCGGAAGATTCCGGGCCGTAGATTTCGACGATACGGCCTTTCGGCAGGCCGCCAATACCCAGAGCGATGTCGAGCCCGAGGGAACCTGTGGAAACAGCTGGAATGGCCACCTGCTCCTGATCGCCGAGACGCATCATGGAGCCCTTGCCGAACTGGCGTTCGATCTGCGCCAGCGCCGCGCTCAACGCCCGATCTCGGTTCGCGTCTTTATTCGGTGTCACGCTGCCCGCATCCGCCTTGGTATTGCTTCGCGCCATGAGGTCTCCTTAAATTTTCCGGTCAGTTCGAAACAGGTGATCTACTGTATATCCAGACAGTTCTGGGTTGCAAGCGGCAATTGGCGTGTTGCGACGATTTCCCACCCCTGCTCAAGCAGGAATTGGTCAATTGTTGACGCTCATCCGGTGCTCTGGTTCACTCGCCTCGCCCCAGACACCCGCCGCGAGCAACCTTACGTGACTGCAAAAGTGGCTGCAAAAAGTCAGCAGAAAACCAGCGAACACACACCCATGATGCGCCAGTATCTGGGCATCAAGGCCGAGCACCCCGACGACCTGGTCTTCTACCGTATGGGCGACTTCTACGAACTTTTCTACGAAGATGCCGAGCGCGCCGCGCAGCTTCTGGACATCACCCTGACGGCCCGCGGGCAATCGGCCGGCAAGCCGATACCCATGTGCGGAGTGCCCTATCACGCCGCCGACGGCTACCTGGCCAAGCTCGTCGCGATGGGGGTGAGCGTCGCCATCTGCGAGCAGGTCGGCGACCCCGAAACGAGCAAGGGGCCGGTCGAGCGCCGCGTGCAGCGTGTTGTCACACCGGGAACGCTGACAGAAGAAACGCTGCTGGAGGATGGCCGGGAAAGCATGCTCGCAGCCCTTGTGGCAGGCCGGCAGGGATACGGCGTAGCGCTGCTCAGCGTTGCCAGCGGCCGCTTCGAAGGTTTCCTCACCCCAGGCGATGAGCAGGTCATTCAACGGCTCGGCCGCTACGACATCAGCGAGCTGCTTACTGCGGACAGCGCGACTTCCGACCTGCTGCGCGGCACCGGCCGATGGCCGTGCATTCGCGAGCTCGACCCGTTCACATTCGATGCAGACAGCAGCCTGCGCCTACTGCAACGTCACTTCGACCTGAAAGAGCTAGGCGCTTTCGGGCTGGAGCCCGGGTCGCTCGTCACCGCCGCCGCCGGTGCCGCGTTGACCTATGCTCGCAACAGCCATCGGCAAGACCTCGCGCACATCGATCGCTTCAATCTGCTCAGCGAAGCCGGCGAGCTGCTGATTGATGCCCACTCGCGACGCAACTTGGAAATCGACAGCCGCCCGGACGGCAGCACGGATGCCACACTGTTGCGCCTGATGGACACGACGCGCACACCCATGGGCAGCCGCCTACTGCGGCGCTGGCTGAATGCGCCCAGCCGGATACCCGAGGAGGTCAGCGCGCGCCAGGAAGCGGTGGGTGCGCTCAAACATGGAACGGCCGACGCCTTGCGCGGCACGCTTGCCGGGTTTGGCGATGTCGAGCGCATCGTCTCGCGCATCGCGCTGCGCTCGGCCACACCCAGAGACCTGGTGCGGCTGCGCGACGGCCTGACAGCGCTGCCAAAGCTGCGCATCGACACGCAGGCCGTGCAGGTCCGCTACGTTCGCACCCTCATCGACGAGCTTCCCGACGTTGTCGATCTTGCTGAGCTCCTGCAATCCGCGGTGATCGATGCTCCGCCTGCGACGATTCGCGACGGCGGCGTGCTGGCCGACGGCTTCGATGACGAGCTGGACAAGCTGCGTGGCCTCACCCGAAATGCAGACGACTTCCTGCGGAAGCTCGAGGTCCGGGAAAGAGAGCGCACAGGCATCAACACCCTGAAAGTGGGCTACAACCGTGTGCACGGCTACTACATCGAAACGAGCAAAGCCGCCCTGGGAGAGATACCGGCCGAGTATGTGCGCCGTCAGACGCTGAAGAACGCCGAGCGCTACATCACGCCGGAACTGAAGGGTTTCGAAGACGAAGCCCTCACCGCGCAGGCCCGGGCCCTGAAGCTGGAAAAGTCGCTCTATGAGGAACTGCTCGAAACCCTGGCGCTGCGCCAGTCGGCTCTGCGGCAGGTCGGCCAGACGGCCGCTGTTCTGGACGTGCTGGCCACCTTTGCTGAGCGCGCGGTTGCGCTGGATCTGAACCCGCCCGAGTTCAGCCCGACTCCCGGTATAGAAATCGTCGCGGGCTGGCATCCGGTGGTCGCGCACCGGTCAAAAGAACCGTTCATTCCGAACGATGTTCAACTGGCGCCGGATCGACGCATGCTGATCATCACCGGCCCGAACATGGGCGGTAAGTCCACCTACATGCGTCAGACGGCACTCATCTGCCTTCTGGCCTATGCAGGCTCACACGTTCCCGCCCGATCTGCAGTGCTCGGCCCCATCGACCGCATATTCACGCGCATCGGTGCAGGTGATGATCTGGCGGAAGGCCGCTCCACGTTCATGGTGGAAATGATCGAAACGGCTCACATTCTGCACAATGCGGGCCCGGAGAGCCTCGTGCTGCTGGACGAGATCGGTCGCGGCACATCCACGTACGATGGCCTGGCACTGGCCTGGGCTGCCGCCGCCCACCTGGTGGAGGATGCCGAGGCCCTGACCCTGTTTGCCACCCATTACTTCGAACTCACGGCACTGCCCGGCCAGCTTCCCGCAGCGCGCAACGTCCATCTCACCGCGACCGAGCACCGGGGCGACATCGTGTTTCTGCACGCTGTAGAGGAAGGACCGGCCAACCAGAGCTACGGCGTGCAGGTCGCACGTCTTGCAGGTGTGCCCAATGCGGTGATCCGCAAAGCCAGAGCCCACCTGGCTCGGCTGGAGGCCGGTGCGCCGGCAGATTCACCGCAGGGTGACCTGTTTGCCGCCACGCCTCCGGCTGAAGAACCTGACGAGGAAACGCGTACCGCTCTGGCTCTGATGGATGAGATCGCCGCGCTGGATCCGGACGAGATGTCTCCGAGGCAGGCGCTTGAGGCGCTGTACCAACTGCGCGGGAAGCTATCGACACCCTAGCCGGAAGCGCTAGAATACGCGCCTTTGAAATCCAACCAACCAATCGAGGATTCAGCATGACCTTTGTCGTCGCAGAGAACTGCATCAAGTGCAAGCACACGGACTGTGTGGAAGTTTGCCCAGTGGACTGCTTCTATGAAGGCCCCAACATGCTGGTCATCCACCCGGACGAGTGCATTGACTGCGCGCTCTGCGAACCGGAATGCCCTGCCAACGCGATCTTCTCTGAAGATGAGCTGCCGGACGATCAGCAGGAGTTTCTGGAGCTCAATGCCCGCCTCGCAGACACCTGGCCGAACATCACCGAAAAGAAGGACGCGCCGGACGACGCCGAGGAATGGGACGGCAAGCCGAACAAACGCGAACTGCTCGAAGAGTAAGCCGCTGCCGTACCTGATCGGTCAGCTGTAGCGCAGCATCACCCGGGAGCCGTCCTCCAGCCCGTTTCTGAAGCGCGGCCCCCAGAGCAGCCAGCTCATACGGTATTTGCTGCCCATTTTGTCGAGCACCGCTTCCTGCACCGCCTGATCTGAAACGAACGCAGCTGCAACCTCCCGGCTCGGCAGCTGCCGGTAGCGGCCATCACTGTTGCTCCATACGCCAACATCTCCGACCCACACCCTGGCCGTATTCAGGCCCCGCCGGACAGCCTCGGCGCGCCATGCATCGCGGGCCGTAACCACGTAGAGCGCGCCTTCATGCGCCTGAAACCAGACTTCTGCCTGACAGCGGCTTTCGCTGCCGTCAGAGAGAATAGGCGTGAGATAGATCAGGTCGGAGGTTTCCTCAGGTGTCTGTTCAGCACGACCCCAGATGGGTAACGCGCTGAGCGGCAATACCTTGGCGAAAGTTCTTCGGGTGATCATGAGCATGCCTCCAGATGGTACGCGACGGTTATACCGCCTTTAGCGCAATCTTCTCACTCCAGATCTTCGGCCCTTCGATATGCACGGACTCGCCGCGGGCATCCACAGACACCGTCACCGGCATGTCTTCCACGGTAAATTCGTAGATCGCTTCCATGCCGAGATCTTCAAACGCCAGCACTTCGGCTTTCTTGATGGCCTTGGCAACGAGGTAGGCCGCGCCGCCCACCGCGATCATGGATACCGATCCCGTATCACGGATCGCTTCGATGGCAGAAGGGCCGCGTTCCGCCTTGCCGATCATGCCGGCCAGACCGGTTTTCTCGAGCATGGTGCGGGTGAACTTGTCCATGCGGGTCGCCGTGGTCGGTCCGGCCGGGCCCACCACTTCGTCACGCACCGGGTCGACCGGACCCACGTAGTAGATCACCCGGTTGGTGAAGTCCACGGGCAGCTCTTCGCCCTTTTCGATCATGTCGACCAGGCGCTTGTGGGCGGCATCGCGGCCGGTGAGCATCTTTCCGGAAACGAGCAGTGTATCTCCCGACTTCCAGGTCGCCGCTTCCTCGCGCGTGAGCGTGTCGAGATTGACCCGCTTGACGTCATCGCCCATCTCAAAGGCGATGTCCGGCCATTCCGAGGCATCCGGCGGCGTGAAGTCAGCCGGACCTTCACCGTCGAGGGTGAAGTGCACATGACGCGTAGCAGTACAGTTCGGGATAACAGCCACCGGCTTGTTGGCCGCGTGGGTGGGATAGGATTTCACCTTTACATCCAGAACCGTCGTCAGGCCGCCTAGGCCCTGCGCACCGATGCCAGCGCATTTACTTTTTCGAATAGTTCCAGGCGCAGTTCCTCTTCGTGGTTCTGCGCGCCCCGCTCTTTGAGCGCCGCCATGTCGATGGGTTCCATGAGCGACTCCTTGGCCAGCATCATGGCTTTCTCCGGCGTGCCGCCGACGCCGACCCCCAGTAATCCCGGCGGGCACCAGCCGGCACCCATCGTGGGCACGACGCTCAACACCCAATCAACGACCGAGTCCGACGGATTCAGCATGGCAAACTTGGCTTTCGCTTCGCTGCCGCCGCCTTTTGCCGCCACTTCCACCTCCAGCTTGTCACCCGGCACGATCCGGGTATGAATGATCGCCGGCGTGTTGTCTTTCGTGTTGGCCCGCGCACCGTCGGGATCGTCGAGTACCGAGGCACGCAGAACATTGTCGGGATGCTGATAGCCGCGGCGAACGCCTTCATTGATCATGTCATCCAGCGACATATCGCCTTCCCAGCGAACGTCCATACCGACGTTGAGAAACACCATGACAATGCCTGTGTCCTGACAGATGGGGCGCTTGCCCAGAGCGCACATGCGAGAATTCACCAGCACCTGGGTGAGCGCCGCCTTGGCAGCGGGCGACTCTTCCTTTTCCCACGCATCCACCATGGCCCGCAGAAAATCCGTCGGGTGGTAGTAGGAAATGAACTGCAGCGCATCGGCTACGCTCTGGATGAGGTCTTCGGAGCGGATGACGGTCATGAACTCTCTCGTTTCTCGCAAAGGCCCATCATACTGCGAATGAGATAAACTGACCCAGTCCAGATGGGAACTCATTCATGATTCGATGCACCCCCCTGATTCTCGCCATCTGTCTGGCCGCATGTTCCAGCGAGCCATCGACAGGTGCCGCGGGGCTGAAAGCCGAAGACGTCATCATCGTCGATACCCACATCGATGTGCCCTACCGCCTGCACAAGGCCTGGGCCGATGTCAGCCAGACCACGGATGGTGGCGACTTCGACTACCCCAGAGCGAAAGCCGGCGGCCTGGATGCGGCCTTCATGTCCATCTACATTCCGGCAACGGTGGATGCCGAAGGCAATGGCCTGAAGCTCGCGGACGAGCTGATTGATTCGGTGGAAAAACTCGCCGCGGCAAGCCCGGACAAATTCGCCGTCGCCACCTGCCCGAGCGATGTGCTCAAAGCCCGTCGCAAAGGTCTGATCGCGCTGCCCATGGGCATGGAGAACGGCGGCCCCATCGGCGACGACCTGAACATCTTAAGGGCGCTGCACAGAAAAGGCATCCGCTACATCACGCTCGCGCACAGCAAATCCAACAGCCTCTCAGACTCTTCCTACGACCCTGAACGGCAATGGAACGGCCTGTCGAACGCAGGGCGGGCGGCCGTCAGGGAAATGAACCGGCTCGGCATGATGGTCGATGTCTCACACCTGTCGGATGAAGCCATCTGGCACGTGCTCAGCGAAAGTAAATCACCCGTCATCGCCTCCCACTCATCGCTGCGCCACTTCACGCCAGGCTGGGAGAGAAACCTCAGCGACACCCTGGTTCAGGAAATCGGCGAGCGCGGCGGCGTCGTGCAGATCAACTTCGGCAGCGACTTTCTCACAGCCGAAGCGCGGGCCTGGAGCGATGCCGCCCATACGGCTCGCGTTGCCTTCATGAAGGCCGGCAATCTGAGCGCCGACAGCCCGCTCGTGAAAGATTTCCGTGATCAGTACCGGGCGGATCACCCATACCCATACGCAACGGTCGATGATGTGCTGGATCACATCGACCGTGCAGTGCAGCTGGCGAGCATCGATGGTGTCGGCATCGGCAGCGACTACGACGGTGTTGGCGACACACTGCCGATCGGGCTCAAAGACGTCGGCGGCTACCCCCGCCTCATTGATGGACTGAAAGGTCGCGGCTACTCCAACCGAGCCATCAGGAACATCATGGGCGACAACGTGCTGCGCGTGTGGCGCAATGTGTATGAAACCGGCATCAGCCACGGAACCCGACCGCGATGTCGCTTGTAGCCGCACTTCTCAGCTTCACGCTGGCCGCGGCTCCGGTGCCTGTTGCCGAGCACGAGTTTCACTTCGTCGTTCTCGGTGACAGCCAGTTCCACGATGCGCCGGCATTCAACCGCATCATCGACGACGTCCGCAGACTGCGCCCCGCCTTTGCCATTCAGGTGGGCGACATGATTTCCGGGTACACCGACGACGAGCAGATGTTGCGTGGCGAGTGGCGCCGTTTCCAGGCGCAGATCGCGCCTCTTGCTGAGACCCCTTTTGTTCCCGTACCGGGGAATCATGACCTGTATGGAAGGAACAAGGTGCCCAGCCAGAGCGCCACCGATGTTTACAAGGAGATCTGGGGCCCTACGCACCATACGTTCACCTACCGCAACGCCCGCTTCATCGTGCTCAATTCCGATGGCGTGGAGGGCGCTGCGGAAATTGGCGGCGGGCAATGGCGCTGGCTGCAGAAGACGCTGCGAAAACACAAATCCAGGCACGTCTTCGTGTTTCTGCATCGGCCACCAGGGGGTTTAGTAAATGCCGAAGCGCTACACGCGTTATTCAGAGAGCACGGAGTTGGCTATGTGTTCTACGGCCACCACCATCACT
>JAUIKX010000141.1 GCA_030430515.1 Gammaproteobacteria bacterium
TGGCTCCGCCGGTGTGCTGCTGGCTTCGCCGGCGTATGCAAAAGCTCAGGGCTGGAAGCCCAGAGCGCGCATTCGCGCCATGGCCAATGCAGCCGGCAGCCCTGAGCTGATGCTGAACGAGCCGGTACCGGCGGCGAAGAAAGTGTTGAAAAAAGCTGGCATGACGCTGAGCGACATCGATCTGTTTGAGATCAATGAGGCGTTTGCTGTCGTGGCATTCAAGTTCATGCGCGATCTCGGTATCGACCCCGAGAAGTGCAACGTCAACGGCGGTGCTATCGCGTTGGGCCATCCCATCGCCGCAACCGGTTCCGTGCTCATCGGCACGGTGCTCGATGAGCTCGAACGCCGCGATCAGGCCACGGGGCTGGTGACCATGTGTGCAGCAGGCGGTATGGCGCCGGCGATCATCATTGAGCGGATCTGAAACTGAGAGTTCAGGCGGCTGAAGCCACCGGCAGCAAAACGGTCACAGTCGTTCCGACTTCAAGGTTCGATGCGATCGTGATGCTGCCGTTGGCGTTTTCGACAATAGCCCGGCAGATACCGAGACCCAACCCCGATCGGTTGGAAGAGTAGCGGTCGTAAAACAGCTTCGGCAGCTCGCTGTCTGGAATGCCAGAGCCGCTATCGGCAATCTCAATCGTCACCCGGTTACCTCGCGTCAGAGCCCGGACGGTGATGGCGCCTTCCCTGGCCATTGCCTGGCTGGCGTTTCTGACCAGGTTGTCGATGACTCTGAACAGTTCGCTGTTGCTCAGAGTCAACTCCGGTATGTCTTCGACTTCGAGTTCGAGACGGGTGGCGCTGCCGAGCAAGGCGGCTTGAGCCGCGTTGCGGATGGTCCTGGCGTCGGCTGGATTGAACGGCGTGCCGGCAACGCCGCGGAGTTCTGCCACCAGGCTGGATGCGTTGTCGATGGCGTCCCCCGCAAGCTCAGCAAGCTCTGGATCTGCCGACACGCCGCTGGTGTTGCTGATGATGGTCAGCGCGTTGTTGAGGTCATGGCCGATGCTCCGGGCTTCCCGCAGACGGCTGGTGGCATCCATGAGCTCCTGGGCGGACTGCTCTGCACGCCGGGCAAGCTCCACCCGTTCCATATGCACGCCGAGCGTCGAGGCGATCGACTTGAGCATGCTGATTTCTTCGTCGGTCCACGAGCGGCGGAGGGCGCAGTCGTCGATGCCCAGCAGTCCCCAGAAGCGATCGCCATGCAGGATGGGGGCGCACAGCATGCTTTCGATGTCCTGCGGTCCCAGATGATCGACTTCGGGGGGAGACATGGTGTCGCGGCTGACCACGAAAGCCCGTCCGCTATGCAGCGTATCCATCGCCCGCTGCATACCGATATCCGCGATCACGCGGTTCTGCAGCTGATCGATCTGCGGTACTGTGCCATCGCGGCACCATTCGTTGCTCTGACTGACCGCCTGCTTACCGTTGCACAGGTGTTCGGCGAAGATGTAGGCGCGGTGCACCGAGAAACCATCGCCGACAATGGCGAGCACGTCATCGATGCTGCCAGTGTCGGCGATGGTCATCGTCGCATCGGCGACGACGTTACTCAGCTGGGACACCACGCCTCCTCACGCTGCCCCTTGGGGCTCTTAGCGTGGTGCGAACCGCTGACCGCCGTCTACACGGATCGTGGAACCGTTCATCATGGCGCACTCGAATATGGCGATGGCCATGGTGGCGAACTCATGGGGCTGGCCCATCCGCTTGGGGAACGCGGCGTCTTTGGTGAGCTGCAGCGCGCCTTCATCTGGAATACCCGCGGTGAGGCCTGTGTCGAACAGGCTCGGAGCAATGGTCATCACGCGAACGCCGATGGTGCCGAGGTCCCGGGCCATGGTCAGCGTCATGGCGGCGATCGCTCCCTTGGCGGCGGTGTAGGACACCTGGCCGATCTGGCCTTCGAACGCCGCGATTGAGGCAGTGTTGATCATCACGCCGCGCTCACCATCGGCGTTCGGCTCATTTTTCGCCATGTGTGCTGCCGCCAGGCGGTTGATGTTGAACGAGCCGATCAGGTTCAGGTCGATCACTTTGCGGAACGTATCCAGCGGATGCGGTGTGCCGTCGCGCTGAATGGTGCGCATGGCGGCACCGCCACCTGCCGTGTTGACGACGAAATGAAGGCCGCCGAGGTCAGCTACAGCTGCGTCGATGACCGCTTCGATGCCTTCGAAGTCCATGACGTTGCAGGGGTGGAAAGAGCCGCCGAGTTCCTTGGCGACTTCTGCGCCGTTGGAGGATTCCAGATCGAGTATGGCGACCTTGCCGCCTTTCGCCGCAAATTTCTCTGCGGTAGCCCGGCACATACCGGAAGCGCCGCCCACGAAGATTGCGCAAGAGTTGCTGTTGATTTCCAAGATAGTCTCCTCAGTCTCAGTTCGAATCGTTGGTAGCCGGTCATTGTAAACACAAGCATCGGATGAGCGTGAATCGGCGCGCGGCTGCCGGTATCCTCCGCAGGGTTCAAGTTCTCAGAGTAAGGTTCAGACCCATGCAAATGACCACCGAAGAAGCGTTCGTCAAAGTGCTGCAGAGGCACGGTATCGATCATGCGTTCGGCATCATCGGCTCCGCTTTCATGCCGATTTCCGATCTGTTCCCTCGCGCCGGGATCACCTTCTGGGACTGTGCGCACGAGGGCTCGGGCGGCATGATGGCCGACGGGTTCACCCGTGCTTCCGGGCGGATGAGCATGATGATTGCCCAGAACGGGCCCGGCATTACCAATTTCGTTACGGCGGTGAAAACCGCGTACTGGAACCACACGCCGCTGCTGGTGGTCACACCGCAGGCCGCAAATGGTTCCATCGGCCAGGGCGGCTTCCAGGAAGTCGAGCAGATGCGGCTGTTTGCCGACATGGTGGCCTACCAGGAAGAGGTACGCACGCCGGCCCGTATTGCGGAAGTGCTCAATCGGGTCATCACCCAGGCGAAACGTCACTCGGCGCCGGCGCAGATCAACGTGCCGCGGGATCTGTTCACCCAGGTGATCGATATTGCCCTGCCGGAGATGGTCGAGTTCGAGACACCAGGCGGCGGTGCAGAAGCTTTGAACCGGGCTGCTGAGCTCCTCGCGGGCGCCCGCTTTCCGGTGCTGCTCAACGGGGCCGGCGTTGTGCTCAGCGATGGCATTCCGGCTACCATGGCGCTGGCAGAGCGCCTGGATGCGCCAGTGTGCTGCGGCTATCAGCACAACGACGCGTTCCCGGGTTCCCACCCGTTGTTCGCTGGTCCGCTGGGGTACAACGGCTCCAAGGCAGGAATGCAGTTGATCCAGCAGGCCGATGTGGTGCTTGCGCTGGGGACGCGCCTCAACCCCTTCTCGACCCTGCCGGGTTACGGCATCGATTACTGGCCGAAAGATGCAGCGATCATCCAGGTCGATATGAATCCATCCCGCATCGGACTCACCAAGCCGGTCAGCGTCGGCATCGCCGGCGATGCCCGCAAAGTGGCCGAATCCATCCTTCAGCGGCTGCCCGCTAACGCAGGCGATACGGGTCGGGAAGCGCGCAGGTCCGAAATCGCCCGTGCCAAAGGCAACTGGGAGCAGGAGCTGGCGGGTATGGAGCACGAAGAGGATGATCCCGGCACGACCTGGAACGAACGTGCCCGTGCCGACAAGCCCGACTGGATGAGCCCTCGAATGGCCTGGCGTGCCATCCGCAGCGTGCTGCCGACAGATGCCATCATCAGCTCGGATATCGGCAACAACTGTGCGATCGGCAATGCGTATCCAACCTTCGAAGCGGGCCGCAAGTATCTGGCGCCGGGACTCTTCGGCCCCTGCGGTTACGGCCTGCCGGCGATCATCGGCGCCAAGATCGGTTGTCCGGAGACCCCTGTAGTGGGTTTCGCCGGCGATGGCGCCTTCGGAATCTCGGTCACCGAGCTGACCGCGATCGGTCGTGAGGAGTGGCCGGCGATCACGATGGTGGTCTTCCGCAACTACCAGTGGGGCGCCGAGAAACGCAACTCCACCCTCTGGTTCGACGACAACTTCGTTGGCACGGAACTCGATGAGCAGGTGAGCTATGCCGGTATCGCTCAAGCCTGTGGCCTTCAGGGTGTGCAGGCGAGAACCATGGACGAACTCTCGCAGGTACTGACCAAAGCGCTGGACGACCAGATGCAGCATGGCAGGACGACACTCATCGAGGCGCTGATCAATCAGGAGCTGGGCGAGCCGTTCCGGCGCGATGCCATGAAGAAGCCGGTCGTGGTCGCGGGCATCAACCCCGAGGACATGCGTCGCCCATGAATTTCGAGTTCTTCGGCAAAACGGTTTCCGGCGGCTTCACCATCCCTTCGGGGATCGTCACCACGCAGACGCCGATCATGCAGTACTTCATGGACCGGGTGCCTGAGGTGGGCATTATCACGACCAAGAGTATCGGCCCCGAGCCCCGACCGGGCTACCGGGAGCCGGTGCTCAGCCAGTATGCCAAAGGCTGTTTCGTCAACGCGGTGGGTCTAACCAACCCGGGTGCTCGCGCCTCTGTAGAGCAGCTTGCCGCATTGAATGTGCCAGCCGACCGTTTTCTGCTGACCAGCATCTTCGCGGGCAGCGTTGAGGAATTTGTCGAGGTCGCGCGGCTTCTGGCGCCGGTGTCCGACGGCCTGGAGCTGAACCTGTCATGTCCGCACGCTAAAGGCTACGGCATGGCCATGGGCCAGGACCCGGATCTCGTCAGAGAGATCTGCGGCCGCATCCGTGACGCGGTGGATCTGCCGGTGATCGCCAAGCTGACACCCAACGCGCCGAACATCGGCGAAATCGCCCAGGCAGCGGTCAGCGGTGGTGCCGATGGCATCTGTGCGATCAATACTGTGGGCCCTGGTCTGCACACGGCATTTGGTTCGCCTGTGCTCAGCAATGGCCTCGGCGGTATGTCGGGCAAAGGCGTGCTGCCCATCGGGCTCAAGTGCGTTCAGGAAATTGCGCAGGCGGTGGACGTGCCCATCATCGGCTGTGGAGGGGTGAGTTCGGCTGCGGATGTGCGCGCCTATCGGCACGCCGGGGCTTCTGTCGTCGGTGTTGGCTCCGCGCTGGTCGGCATGACGACCGACGATATTGCCGACTATTTTCAGACGCTATCGGCTGAACTCGAAGGTGAGGACGCCTCTGCCGAAAGCCTGGTTCGCTACGACGAAGATATGGCGTTCTATCCGGTAACGCTGGAGCGCACTGAGAAGGTCGCGGACGATATCGCCGTGCTGACCTTCGACCGGGACATTTCCATCTGTGCTGGCGAGTTCCTGTTTCTCTGGGTGCCGGGCCTTGGCGAGAAGCCGTTTTCGGCACTGGATGATGCGCCGTTCAAGCTCGCCGTCATCGATGTGGGGGAGTTTACCCACGCGTTGATGGATCTGCCGCCTGGAACGCAGTGCTATGTGCGCGGCCCGCACGGGATCGCGGCAGCTCCGCCCGATGGGATGAAGATTGTTGCGGTAGCCGGGGGCACGGGGCTTGCGGCCGTGTACCAGTTGGTGAGAGATGCCGGCGGCGGTGAGGTCTTCGTCGGCGCCCGTACTGCAGACCGGCTCTACTACGAGTCAGAGTGCGAGAGGTGTGCCAACGTGCATGTTGCGACCGACGATGGCAGCCGTGGGTTCCATGGGCTTGTCACCGAAGCGCTGGATACCTACCTGCAAGGGCTCGACGAGGCTGAGCGGGCGGAGCTGGTGTTCTACAACTGTGGGCCCGCACCGATGGTGAAAGCCGCGGAAGTAGTGCAGGGCCGGTACGTGTCCGGAGACAGAATATTCAGCGCCATCGACTACCTCACCAAGTGCGGCGTTGGTATCTGCGGTGCATGTGCATCCCCGGATGGCCGACGACTTTGCGTCGACGGCCCGTTTCTGTCGGCTGGCACTTAGCGTCACAGGACACTAGGCGGAGAACTGCTCGCGAAGCACCCGGCGGAGGAGCTTGCCCGTTTCGTTGTAGGGCAGCTCTTCTTCGAAGATCACGTACTCCGGTACACGTGAAGAGCGCAGGTTGCTTTTGACCAGATGCTGAATTTCGTGGGTGTTGATGGCATCTTCGGACTTTCGCACGACAAATGCCGCGACGGTTTCGCCCCATTCTTCGGACGGTACGCCGATTGCGGCGGCATCGATGATTGCCGGGTGTGCTACCAGCACATCTTCGATCTCTGCCGGGGAGATGTTTTCGCCGCCACGTACGATCACATCGTCTGCGCGGCCTGAGAGAAACAGGTATCCGCCGTCGTCCAGGTAGCCGGCGTCCCGTGTCGGAAACCAGCCGTCGTCTATGAGCGCGTTGCGTTCCAGGTACTCACCGGAAACCTGTGGCCCGCGGACGTAGATCTCGCCTGCCTGGTTGGGCCCGAGCACGGCGCCATCCTCATCGCGTATTTCGATCTCCACCGACGGCAGTGCCTGGCCCACGGAACCCAGTCGGGCCCGCACCGCCGGGTCTTCGCTGGCCATTGCCGCCCTGTGATCATCAGGACCCAGCAGCGTGATTGTGGAGCTGGTTTCGGTCAGGCCGTAAGCGTTGGTAAAGCTGGTATCTGGAAACAGCGTGAGCGCCCGTTCGATGACCGGCACCGGCATCTTGCCGCCGCCGTATGCGATAGCCTGAAGCTGGTTCAGGTGGGGTGTGCGCTCGATGGTATCCAGGTGGTCGATGATGCGGGAGAGCATGGTGGGCACGACGAATGCGTTGGTGACCTTTTCATGCTCGGCGAGCTCGAGCCACGCGGCGGCGCCGAAGTCCGCAAGCTGAACGATGCGCCTGCAGGCATAGATGGAACTCATCACCGCCGATATGCCGGCAATGTGGTAGGGCGGTACCGACACCAGCGTGGCCTCTTCTTCCGGCGCACCCATGAATTCCACGGTGCCGAGAATGTAGGAAACCAGATGTTCGTGGCGCAGGATTGCAGCCTTTGGTGTGCCGGTCGTGCCGCTGGTAAAGAGCTGCACGGCGACATTGTTCGGATCGCTGGCCGGGTCGTCGATGGTGACGTCGATTTCGGCGGTCGCGGAAAGAAAGTCATCTCGGGTTTGCGCGACGCTCTCGGGCAGCTGCGCGTACGCCTCGTAGTTGGCGTCATCGGTGATGAGGTAGGCAGGCTGTATGCGTGCGACCAGCGCGTCGAGCTGCTCCCGGCTCAGCCGGTAGTTCAGGGGAACATAGGGAACGCCGGCAAGCGCTGCACCCATGAGCGCGACAGGCACGGCCGGGCTCGAGGTATCGAGCACCGAAACGTAGTGTTTGCCGCTTGCGCGGATGAGAGAGGCTGCGGCCTGAGCGCGCTTGTAGAGGTCTGCGTAGGTGTAATGCTCGTGGTGAAACGTCACGCCGGCACGGTCTGGGCAGGCCTCTGCCGCCATCTGCAGAAACATCGAGATGTTCACTTGTTATCCCCTCTATAGTTGTCCGGCAAAAATCTTTGTTTTGCTGCCCGTCGCTTTGCAGGAAAAGTCCGCAGCCGGCACATCCGTGCGCTGCTCTCTTGTTGTCCGGATTAATCCGCCTATGGCCCGCGATCTTTGCGCACCAGTGCAGACAATCGTAAGGCAGCAGCGTTACGTATGTCATCCTGGCGGTCGCCGCCGATCACCGAAAGTTGGCCTTCCAGCTGCAGGTGGGCGTACCCGTGGATGAAGCACCAGCCGATCAGAATATCGCCCAGAAGTTCATCGCCGCTCAGCTGCGGCAGGCCTTCGGTGGTCAATTCTGTTTCGCCGCGCTGGCGGCGGATGACGTTGGTCAGCTCGGTGTAGGTGCCGCCCATGGTCGCGCAGAGCTCCGGGTCGTCCATATTCAACAGGTCGCTTCTGAACATGATCCGGAAATGCTCCGGCTGCGCCTCTGCAAACAGAGCATATGCCCGGGCGGTGGCCGCGAATTCCTGCGCAAGGTTGCCGTCTGCTTCTGCAAGCGCTGAGCGCAGCTGGCTGGTCAGAACGTTGAAACCTCTCGTTGCCAGCGCTGTCAGCAATCCCCGGATGTCGCCGAAATGGTGCTTTGGTGCTGCGTGCGAGACGTTCGCGCGTCGGGCGCATTCGCGCAGGGTGAAGCCGTGCAGACCGCGATCGGCGAGCACGCTTTCAGCTGCATCCAACAGCGCGGTGGCGAGATCGCCGTGGTGATAAGGTAGTCTCGACATCAACGGCGGCCGGATATACCGTTGCGGGCAAGCTGCCGCGGCTCGTAGCCCGCCTTCCTGAGCAGCGCCAGAATGCCTTCCGGTCCACCGTAGTGAGCGGCGCCGACAATGACCATGGTCGGGGTATTTCCCTTCAGAAAGTCGATGATTCTTCGGCTCATGGCGTGGTTGCGATCGTCCAGCATACGTTTGCCGAATGCGGTCAGCGCTTCGTCGGCAAACTCGTCGGCGGTCGCGTGGTACATACCTTCGGCATCGCCGGACAGCCAGAGCTTCATCGACTTGGCGAGAAACTCATTGGCACTATCCATCTGCTCGAACGTCAGTTCCAGTGAGCGGGACTGTGCCGCGAGATCCAGGCTCGTTAGAAGCCGGATCTGATCCTCGCCGGATTCGAGCTCGATGATCGGTTTACGGTCGGCTGTGGCGCGGCGCAGAAAGTGCAGATCGATTCCGGATTGCGGATCGTAGCCCATGGCGATCATCTTCATGCGGTAGTCCGCTTCGATCAGGACTTGTCCAAAGTGAGAGTCATTCGGCACCCCCCAGATGCGGACATCCTGCTCTCCGAGGATGCGGGCCATTACCGGATACTTTCGCGCTGCGACCGATCG
>JAUIKX010000142.1 GCA_030430515.1 Gammaproteobacteria bacterium
CTCATCCGCTGGACCAACTACCTCGTTGCCGCGCTTGTAGTGGCCATTCTGATCTGGTCGTACTTTGCTCGCGCCGACGTTGTCGTGGCGGCCGCCGGCACGCTCGTTCCCGAAGACGATATTCGCCGCATCTATGCGCCGATTGATGGTGAGCTGGTCGATCTCTACGCCACCGTAGGTGCGCCGGTGCGCAAAGGCGACATCGTTGCGCGGCTCAATGCCCGCGGCGCCATAGAAGCGGCGAGCAAGGTCGTTGAGGCGAACATACGCCTGGCGGATGCACGGCAGGCCTTTGAGAGTTTTCCGGAACAGCGTGCGCTGCTCGAGCGGAAAATCCAGTCGTTGCAGAACAGGCTGTCGTTTCTGGAGCGGGATTACGACCAGCGCCTGGCCGATGGTCTTCACCGGCTGGCGCAGGCGCAGCGTGCGAAGCTCGTGGAAGCGCGATCAATGGTGGAACAGGCGCAGCGAAAGACGGCGACCGCGGCCGCGGAGATGGCGCAGTTCGAGCGTCTTTTCGCGCTTTCCGGCGGCGGTGGCGTGTCAAGGGTGCAGGTCGAGCAGAAACGCAATGCGCATCTGGATGCACAGGCGCAGCTGCGTAATGCCGAAGCTCGGCTGTCGACGTTGGAATATGAGCTTGGTCAGGCGGTGGCGCAGGCTGACAAGAGTGTTGCAACCGCGGCGCAGGAGATTACCGAGACGCGTATTCAGATCGAGCAGACGCGAAGGCAGATAGAGCGAGAGCAGTCTGAGGTGGAAGTACGCTTCCGCAGCGCCGAACTCGCGGCCGAGTCTGCCCAGAGGGTGAGTTTCAAGAACTTCGATGAAAACAATTTTCTCAAAATCTATGCGCCTGTTTCGGGCGTGGTGACGCAGGTCTCATTTACTCAGGAAGGCGACAAGGTGCGCTCCACACAACCACTGCTGAGCGTTGCACCAGAGCAGTCGCGCAAGATTCTGCTGGTGCGCATCCCCGAAAAAGACCGGGGTTTTCTGTCTGTCGGGCAGGCCGCCAAGCTCAAGTTCAACGCTTTTCCCTACCAGAACTATGGGTCTCTGGAAGGCCGTCTCGACTATGTGTCGCCTACCGTCGTTGTTGACAAGAATACGAATGCATCCATGTACGAAGGCAAGATCCGCCTGGATACCGATCAGGTGCTCACTGCTCAGGGACCAACCAGCCTGCGCTATGGCATGGGCGCCATCGCAGAAATCGTTGTGCGCGAACGGCGGGTGATCGACTTCGCTTTGGATCCGTTGAGACGTTTCAAGTAAATCCATAGAGCATCAGATAGGAGGTGCCATGCAGATTGCAAAAATAGACGATACGACGTTCACCAGCGATGAACTGGTGAGTTGGTTGAAACTAACCGGGCGCTTCTCGCATGTCGTTCAGGACATGATCATGGAGAAGCTCACGGCCACCGCGGCGCGGCGTAAAGGCATCGATGTGAACGCCGATGAGCTGCAGATGGCGGCAGATAACCATCGTCGGGTGCATGGTCTGCATCGGGTGTCGGATGCCAATGCCTTTCTCGATGCGGCTGAAGTGACGCTGGATGGCTACGAGGCGTTCATTGAAGATTCCGTGCTCGCCGGCAAGATGCGTGATGAGCTGTCGGATGTACAAGCAGTCGAGGCGTATTTCAATCTGAACAAGCCTGCCTACGAGTCGATCGAAGTGGGTCACATACTCGTCTCCAATGAAGATATGGCCCGTGAAGTGCTGGCTACGGTGGCTGAAGATCCGGCGAGCTTTGCCGAGCTCGCCCGCGAGGAGTCGATTGCTCAGACGGCCGCCGAGGGTGGGCGCATTGGTAAAGTGTTTCGCGATTCGTTGCCGGAAGAGCTGGCCGCGAAGCTGTTCAGTGTTGGCGAAGGCGAAGCATTGGGTCCGTTTGCCACCGACGATGGCTGCTTCGAGGTGTTCATGGTGTTCGCGCGCCACGAAGCTGAGCTCGACGACACCACACGCGAAACCATCCGACGCAGGCTCTATGAAGACTGGCTGCGTTCGGCGGTAAACGACTTCAAAGTCGAAGCCTGAGGACACTTCGTTGCTTGAAACGCTACCCGAGACGGAGTTTCTTTCGGCGTTGTCGGAAGAAGAGTTGGCGCTGCTTGCTGGCAGCGCCTCGCGGCAGCGATACCGTCTTGGCGATGTCGTCCTGCAGGCCGGTGACGAAGCCGAGGGCCTGCACGTCGTCGTTTCGGGGCGTCTCAGACTGTTCGACTCCGCAGACGGCAAGGAGCGTAGTGTGGGCATGCTCAAGGCCGGTGACATTGTCGGTGAGCTGGCCGCGCTGCGCCGCTACGAGTACGAATACTCGGTGCGCGCATCCGGTGCGACGGAACTCGTCTTCATCCCCGCGCAAACCTTTCGTCGAGTGCTCGCGCAGAACCCGGCAGCTGCCGAGTTCATGGCGAGCTTCGCGGCGATCCGGGCAACAGGGGGCGTTGTCGGTCAGCTCTTTGATATCGGCAAAATCGTCTCTCCCGAAGAGCTGCAGGAACTGGTTGCGACGGTCGGCATCAAGAGTGTGAGCGCGGGGCAGACCGTTCTGCCGCAGGACAGCAACGACGACACACGCCTTTACGTTGTACGTCAGGGTATGGTCAAACTGGTTCGTACGGAAGACGACGACACCTTTGAGCTGGCTCGACTCGAAGCGGGTGAGGTATTCGGCGAGAAAGCGTGCCTGTCGAACCAGGCGCACATGACCAGTGCGGTAGCGGCGACGAACGTGGTGCTGCTGGTCATTCCTCGCGAGACCGTGAAAGTCATGCTCGGCCACAATCCGCGGTTGCGAGTTGATCTGGAGGAGCGCATTCATGCGCTCGAGCGGGAGCTTACCCGACAGAAGAAGCTCAATGAAATGCGGCAGGCGCCTCTGCTGAAGTTTGACATGTCATCTCGCGAGCGGCTCGGCGAGCGGGTGGTCAGGCGTTTTCCGCTGGTGCATCAGGCAGAGGAGATGGACTGCGGTGCGGCATGCCTGGCGATGATCTGCAGACATTACGGCGTGCAGACCAGCCTCGGCAAGCTGCGGGATCTCATCAACGTCACCCGTGAAGGCGCTACGCTGGACAGCGTCGCCCGTGTCGCGGAGTCGCTTGGTTTCACCACTCGTGGGGTGAGGGCGTCGATGCCGTCGCTTCAGAGTTTCGAGCTGCCCTTCATTGCGCACTGGGAGGGTTACCACTTCGTTGTCGTATACGGGGTTTCCAGCGAGCACGTCTGGCTGGCTGATCCGGGACCCGGCTTCCGCAAGCTGACGGTGGAAGAGTTTGAGAAGGGCTGGACCGGCACCTGTCTGCTGTTTTCGCCGACATCCATCGACAGTGATCAACAAGACCGCCCGTCGCCCTGGCTGCGTTTCGCCTCCTACCTCAAGCCCCACACCCGGGCGATCGGCCATATGTTCATGGCCGCGCTGGTCATCCAGCTTCTGAATCTCGCGCCACCCGTGATTACTCAGAACATCTTCGACCGGGTCATCGTGCACGAAAACACCGAGCTGCTGACCTATCTGGCAGTTGGCCTGGTGCTTGCGCAGGTGTTTGCTCAGGCCACCACGTTCATGCGTGGTTATCTCGCGAACTTCATGACCCGAAGTATGGACTTCGCGATGATGTCGGGGTTCTTCCGGCATACCCTGGCCTTACCCATCGCCTTTTTCGCGACGCGTCGAACCGGGGATGTGGTGGCGCGCTTCCAGGAAAACCAGACGATTCGCGAGTTCCTCACCGGGCAGACGGTGGGCACGGTACTCAATGTGCTCATGGTGTTCGTTTATCTCACCGTTATGTTCCTCTACAACGTCAAACTGACGCTGCTGTTGCTGGTGCTGATTCTGCCGCTCTTCGTCATGACCGTTCTGGTCACACCGCGAATGAAGGCATACAGCCGCAAGATGTTCGAGGCGTCTACCGATGCCGAAGGCGTGCTCATGGAAACCATCAGCGCCGCGGAGCCAATCAAGGGTATGGGTATCGAGCGGCAGGCGCGGCTCAAGTGGGAGGAAAAGTATGCGCGCGCGCTGAACGTACAATATAAGGCCGAGGGCTTTCACCTGCTCGTCGGCACCGGCAGTCAGCTGCTGAATGTCATCGCGACGGTGTCGGTTCTGTTCGTGGGTGCGAGCATGGTCATCAGCCAGGAGATGAGCGTGGGCCAGCTCATAGCGTTCAACATGCTCGCCACCTCGGTGTTGAATCCACTCATGGGTCTGGTGGGCCTGTGGGATGAGCTTCATGCGGCCGGTGTGGCTATCGAGCGGCTGTCTGATGTGCTCGACCTCGAGCCCGAACAGAAGCCTGAAGAGATGTCTTCGAGAGTCGTGCTGCCGCACATTCATGGCGATGTGCGCCTCGACAATGTGTTTTTCCGCTATGGCGGGGAGGAAAACCCGTACGTGCTCAAAGGTGTCAGTCTGGATATCGCGGCGGGTGAAATGGTGGCCATCGTCGGCCAGAGCGGTTCTGGTAAATCCACGCTGGCGAAGTTGCTGGTGGGCCTTTACCCGCCAGACGAAGGCCGCGTCACGATTGACGGGTACGACCTTTCGTTGGTGGAGCTGAACCAGTTTCGCGCGCAAGTGGGATATGTCATGCAATCCAACCTGCTTCTGCAGGGGACCATTGCCGAGAACATCGCCGTCGGCGATGAAGAGCCCGATCAGCGCCGCATCATCGAAGCGGCTCGCCTGGCCGATGCCCACAACTTCATCAGCAGCCTGCCACTCGGTTACGAAAACAAGGTCGGTGAGCGTGGCGTGGGTCTGTCTGGCGGGCAGGTGCAACGCATCTGCATTGCGCGTGCGCTCTACCGTGAACCGCGGTTGTTGATCTTCGACGAGGCGACCTCGGCGCTCGACACCGAATCGGAGAGCAACATTCTCAGCCGCATGGACGGCATCATGCAGGGACGTACGGCCGTGGTCATCGCGCACCGGATGAGTACCATCATGAAAGCAGATCGGGTGGTCGTTCTGCACGACGGCGCCATTACCGAGATCGGCTCTCACGATGAGCTGTATGCGCAGCGGGGCATGTATTACCAGCTCGTGCAGAAGCAGATGGGACAGGCGGCATGAAGCGTCTCAGTTTCGAAGAGCTCTCTCCCGGCGAACCAGGACGTGTCGTCGAGAAGCTGGAGATTTTGCGCACCAGACTGCGTCTGGCAAGCCACCTCGACAAGTCGCAGATCAACGATCTGCTGGCCGACCTCAGCGAGCTGCGCAGCGATTTTCTGCTGGCGCGCAGCGCATCATCGATCCGCAGCGATTCGCAGCCTGTGTCTGCTGGCTCGTCGAAGCCTGCTTCGCCCAAAACAACCCACGCGGATCTAGGCTTCGAAGGCGTGCTGGGGGAAAGCCCGGGTGTGCTCGAAGCGTTGGAGATCGTCCGCAGAGCGGCGCCGACGACCCTGCCGATGCTGATCGACGGCGAAAGCGGTACGGGTAAGGAGCTGTTTGCCAGGGTCATACATAACAACAGCGCCCGCGCCGACGAGCCGTTCGTATCGGTGAACTGCGGCGCCATTCCAGAAAATCTCATCGAGTCGGAGTTGTTCGGGCACAAGAAAGGGGCGTTCACCGGTGCCACCAGCGATCGTAAAGGGCGCTTCGAGGCGGCCGATGGCGGCACCATCTTTCTCGATGAAGTGGGCGAGCTGCCCATGCAAGGTCAGGTAAAACTGCTTCGAGTGCTGCAGGCGCAGGAGGTGCAGCGTGTCGGTTCCGATACGCCGGTGTCTGTCGATACGCGCGTAGTGGCGGCGACCAACCGCAATCTGGCAGAGATGGCCGAAGCGGGCACGTTTCGCGAGGATCTCTACTACCGACTCAGCGTCATCCAGGTGAGCTTGCCGTCTCTGCGAGAGCGCCGGGACGAAATACCTCTGCTCTGCGACTACTTTCTTGCGCAAGCGGCCCAGGAGCTCGACAGAGCACCCCTGGTGCTCGGCTCCGGCCTGCGCCGCTTTCTGGAAACCTACCGGTTCCCCGGAAATATTCGCGAGTTGCGCAATATGATCTTCAGGCTGTCCTGTCTGGCCGATGGTGAGGCGGGAATCTCGCACCTGCCGGTCACTCTCCGCAGCGCTCCGGAACCTGAATCGGACGCCAATCCGGCTGTAGCGACGATCGACGTCAACTCTCTCGCCGACGTGCGTCGCAAGGCAGGCGATGATGCGGAGCGCCGTTTCCTGGAAGAGGGGTTGCGGCAAACCTCGGGCCGCGTTGTGGATCTGGCCCGAAGGCTGGATATGAACCGCTCCTATCTGCAGACCCTGCTTAAAAAGCATGGTCTGAAGTCGAAAGCTTTCCGGCAGTCCTCGGGCGGGTGAGCGGTTAACGGTCTCCCAGCAGCGCGATCCTGGATTGTGCTTTGATGACCCGCTCGTCTGTCGCGCCAAATGTCTTCAGCAGCGCCTGGTGGCTGCTTTCGAGCAGATCGCGGGCGCGCGCGCTGTTGCCGGCAATCGCCAGGCACTCTCCCAGAATGCTCCGCGTGGTTTGAATCGACCAGTGGCCTTCGCCGAGCCCGGCGATGCGCGCATCGAGCGCGCTTTCGGCCAGTGTGATGCCGCGCTCGGCCTCTCCGCCGTTGCAGTGCAGCGCACTGGCGATGACGTATGCGTATGAGAGAAAAGGGTGGCCGGGCTCGAAAACTGCTTCGGCGCGCGCCACGACGTCCTTCATGTGTGCGAGACCTTCGTCAATGCGGTTTGCCTGGTAGAGCCCCGAGCCCACGGTGGTTTCCATGACGAATGTTTCGGGATGGTTCTTGCCCAAAGTTCGGTAGAGCAAAGGCAGCGTGCGTTGCAGCAGCGCCGTGCCTTCATCGAAACGGCGCATGCGCATGAGCACGCTGGCCCGGTTGCCGGCGTTCATGGCCCGCTGAGCGTCACTGGCGTTGCCTTGTTCGAGCAGTGTTTCGGCGGACTCGAAGCTCTGCTCGGCCCGTTCGAGATTGCCGAGCTCCAGGTAAGCGAGACCGATGTTTGCATTCGAACTTGCGTGCAGAATCGGCTGGTCGTCGACGCTGCTTTCGTAGATCGCCTTCGCTGCGAGCAGTTGCTGCTTCGCATCTTCATACTGGCCTTTCCAGTGGTAAACAGCACCCAGGTCGTTGTGGGTGCTGGCTCGAATTGAAAGGTTGTCGTAGCCTTCGAGAGGTAGTACATCCAGCGCCCTGCGGTATGCGGCCTCCGAAGCATCGTACTCACCGGCTTCCATCAGTGCGGCGCCCAGGGTGCGTTCGGCGTTGGCTTGGTTTCGCTCGCTGACCTCGAACGATCGCGCAGTGGCGATCGCCTGGTCGGCAAAGTCACGGGCTTTTTCGATATCGCCTCGGCCGACGTAGATTTCCGCCATGGCAGAGAGCAGATACGTGCGGCTGTCCGGACGATCGGTGAATGCCGTTTCCAGCTCGCGTTCCGCATAGGAGAGCACGTCTTCTACTGTCTCTCTCTGCTCGGCGCCATCCCACGGGTTCGTTGAGTAGAGCAGATTCTTGAGAAACGTGACGGAGTCTGCCGCTGTGTGCGCTTCCCGCACGGCGATGTCGCGCTGGCGCTGAGCCTCGATCGCCTGCTGGCCGGCGACGATGAGGCCGGCGGCGAGCGATACGACGGCCAGCGTGCCCGCTGTTACCCAGATCCAGTGTCGGCGCAGAAATTTCGCCGCGCGATAGCCGGTGCTGGCGGATCGCGCTTCCACGGGCTGTCCTTCTCTGAAGCGCTCGATGTCTGCCAGTAGCGTTGTGACAGATGCGTAGCGGGATTCAGGTGCATAGGCCAGGCATCGAGAGATGATTGCGTCCAGGTCCCCCCGTAGCCGGTCGTTATTGGTGACCGCCCGTGAGCTGGGCCGAGGCGATTCCTGGGTCAGCAGTTCCCGGCTGATCTCTTCGTCTGTTGCGCCTGCCAGGGTTCTGTAGGGCTGTCCCGTAATGCACTCATAGAGAATGAGCCCCAGCGAGTAGATATCGGTGGCCACGGTGAGCGCCAGGCCCTGATATTGCTCCGGACTGGCGTACGAAGGTGTCATCACCCGCATGCCTTCATCCGAGACATGTTCATGCGGTCTTGTCAAAGACTGGGCGATGCCGAAATCCAGCAACTTGACCTGGCCCTCGTCGTTGACCATGACGTTGCTCGGCTTGAGGTCTCGGTGAATGATCAGGTGCTTGTGCGCGTGGCTTACCCCTCTGGCGATCTGTTCGAACAGCGCCAGCCGATGTTCGAACGATAGCTTCTCATCCGCGATATAGCGGTCGAGCGGCCGCCCATCAATGTACTCCATCACCAGGTACGGCAAGCCGTCGTCGGTGGTGCCGCCGTCGTGCAGTGTGGCGATGTTGGGATGGCTGAGGTTGGCCAGAAGCTGCCGTTCGATTTCGAAGCGGCGCACCGTTTCGTCATTGCTGACGAGCGGCCGAATGATCTTGATGGCGACCATCTGCTCGAGCACACCGTCCGAGCGCGTGGCCCGATACACCTGACCCATACCGCCCTCGGCAATGAGTTCGGTTAGCTCGAATGCGCCGACCAGCTCGCCGCTCCGGTCGTTCATGGCGCTGCGTATGGTCTTTTGAGGCTTTTCGAACAGCACCTCGGTGGCCTTGCCCGCGAGGTCGAGCATGCTGGTCAGGTGGTCTAGGAGATCTCCCGAGGCGTGCTGCTGCAGGAATTCGACACGTGCTGTCGCAGGCAGCTCGAGTGCCTGTTC